>JANQOL010000715.1 GCA_028289675.1 Pirellulaceae bacterium | reverse complement strand
TATTTCGCAGCGCCTGCATTTCCTTGGGCCACAGCTCCAATTCCAGTCGGTCGACGACGCCACAGCGGCCTACCACCGTCGGCACCGACAGCGCCACGTCGCGGATGCCATAGCAGCCAGACTGGACCGTGCTGATCGGCAGCAGCTGGTGACGATCCAACAGGATGGATTCGACCACATCTCGGATCGCAATGCCCACGGCAAATCCTGCGCCTCCTTTCTTGCCGATGACTTCAGCTCCTGAACCCTTGGTGCGCTTAAACAACTGATTGGCCAGATTTCCATTCCAGCCCGGGTACTTTTCCAGCGGCAAACTACCTACCGTCGCACTGGACCAAATTGGGACCATGCTCTCACCGTGTTCGCCCAGAATCAGGGCTTTGGTTTGCGTCGGCGGAACCGATAGTTGTTGGGATATCAGACTGCAGAAGCGGATGGTGTCCAACTGCGTTCCCAAGCCCATCACCTGGGCACAGGGCAGGTCCAGCAATTGCGCGGCCACATAGGTCAAGATGTCGACTGGATTGCTGACCACCAAGACCGTGGCAGACGGCTTGAGTCCCGCGGATTTTACCTGCTGCAAGATTTGAACGAACAAGTCGGTGTTGCGGTTGATCAGGTCCAGTCGGCTCTCGTCAGGTTTGCGACGCAATCCGGCAGTGATGCACACCAGGTCGCTGGTTGGAATGTGTTCATACGAACCGGCCGTAATACGCTGATCCGCGATGCTGGGGCCGCCATGCAGCAGATCCAAAGCTTGCCCCTCCGCCAACTCTGCGTTGACATCCAACAAAGCGATTTCTCGAGCTACGCCTCCACATTGCAGTGCGAATCCCGCGCAGGAACCCACCAATCCACCACCGCCAACAATACTAACTTTCATGGTTGCCTACTGTCTTCTAATAAGTATGAGTCTGTTTGCAATGACTTATGCAGGTTGTCAAGTTCACTTCATCTCAGCTGCATTGCGCCAGCGACCGGTGCAGCACTGCGCGCTAGTTCACTTTCGGTCGTTCATAGTCCGCCTATGAACCGGTGGACTGCAATTGCCGCATGACTTGATCGGTAATCAGTTTGACGAGACGCTCTTCATCGGGCTGAGCACTGGCTGGGTCGGCCGGTGGCTGCAAGCCTGGCATCGGGGGAGGTGCGTCGAATGCTTTCCGCGTGACACCGGATGCGGCCCAGCTGTCACGAAAAACATCGTTCGCGCAGATATCGCAATTCTCATACTCTGCGGTCAGTCTTGGATCCGTGAATCCCCACTTGTCCTTCAGATGCAGCAGCTCCGCGCTTTCACGATGATCCAAGTAGTTGACGCGGCCCAACTGGCGAGAAAGCATCAAGATGCGGCAGTAGGCGTCCAGGATTTCGGTCCACCAGTAAGCCTTCTCCACGTCTTCACCAAAGCTGACGGTGCCGTGATTGGCCAGGATGATGACATTGCATTTTTCCACAAAGGGAATGATGGTATCGGCGAACGCTTGACCACCAGGCGTCTCATATTTCGTAATGGGGACGTCACCCAGAAACACTTCGACCTCCGGCAGCACACACTGCGGAATTGGTTCGCGGGCGACCGCAAAGGCCGTCGCATGCGGTGGATGGCAGTGCACGACTGACTTTAGCTCCGGACGCTGCTTGTAGATCTCCAAGTGCAATAGCGCTTCACTGCTGCGTTTCTTGCGTCCGGCGATCTGCTTACCGGTCATATCAATGGTGCTGATGTCATCGGGCTTCAGAAACCCTTTGGAGTGCATTGTGGGGGTGCACAAGACTTCGTTGTCACTGATGCGGACAGTGATGTTGCCATCGTTGGCTGCGGCAAAGCCCTTGGCATAAATGCGTCTGCCAATCTCACAGATGTCCTGCTTGATTTTGTGTACGTTGACCATCTTGGTGGAATCCTCAATCGACAGGGTTGATTTCAAAGCGGCGGATCGCCTGGTTTTGCTTGGACGTCCGGTTCGCAAGCGAAACGGACGTTGGATGAAAAATGGATGTGGGGTTTAAAACTGCAACTCGCGAACAGATTTTGGATCGACATGGACTGAGTCCAGGATGGCCGAACAGTAGGCATCGACTGGTTTTAGGGCGGGACGAAAAGCCTGCGCGGCTTCGGCTCCGTCACTGACGGCCACCCGTGCCCCTGAGCCAGCGCCTTGTTCGTCCCACACAATCAGCAAGTCTGGATCGCTTGGGGCCGGACCTCCGAGCGTTGAAACGCCTTCAGGTTCCGTCGCCAGCAGGCGAGCACCTTCAAAAGCTGGATGGCAGCTAGCAAGGGTTACTTTTCCGACGACTTTGTAGATCTTCATGAGCGAGTCTCCAGTTGCGGTTTGACGTCCACGCGCGATAGCCAACGCCGCGCCAGATCCACCACTTGCTGGCCCGTGTAGTGGTGATCATCGACGATGATCAAATTGGGATCCGACTCGCGCACCGCTCGCTCCAACTCGCCCGAGTCGGGCAATTGAATGGCGCGTATTCTGCGGTGACCGTGGACGGATGCAGCGGCAGCAAACGGGCGGGCAGAACACCAAATCGCAGCTTGACCGCCACCATTAAGGTGCGCCGCAATGCGGCCCAGATCCGCCATTGGGTTGAAGGAAGCAGTGGCCAGTGTGCCGGGCCAGGACAGAGCGCTGCGCCGCGTGGCTTCAACCATGATCAACATGGATGAGACGTTATCGATGGGAGCTGTTGTCTGGCTCGCAACGGACACAAGCCCGCGAACGATTCGAATTTCTCGCGCACGCAATTCGTCTTGAACAGCAGGTGTGATCACGGCTCCGGCGGGCACACGCAACTCGTTCACCGCATCCCAACGTTGCTCGACGTCGCGCAACGTGATCAATCGCTGATCCAGTTGCAGCACGCCAGCACTAGCAGCTGTCTGCGGTGGTTGTGGCTTATCTTGTGTCGCTGACGATCCAGGGGACGGACGCGCGCTCATCGACTTCAGGCGGTGGAGAACCACCTGGACGATGTCTTCGATATCGGAGGGAGTGATGCGCATCAGGAATCAGGGTGTTGAAGATTCGTCATCGACGATGCCCAGCACCGCCCAGCGTATGGGTGAGTTCTCGACTCCAAACATCTCTCGAATAGCACGTCCATCACTGGTCAGCATCACACGCTGTCCGATACCGGCACCCTGCCGATCGACGGCCAGCAGGGGCGGACCGTCAGGAGTGCAACCGTCGGCCATCAACGGTTGAGCCAGCAACAACTTCTGTGCAGCTAGCGATGCGTGCTTTACCGTCGCGCTACTATGCCCGACGATTAATGCGACTTGCATAATGAAAATCGGTCTCGATGCGGATGTCTGGTTCGGAAGCGACGTGAGTCCGGGCCCGTGTCAAGCAAATTCAAATCGGTCGTTATGTCGTGTTGTTGTCATTCCGGGCGATCCATTGCCAGCCAAGCTGGGTTACCAATTGAACCGCGCGGCTGCTGAAGCCGCATGGCTAATTGGATGTGGGGTCTCCCAGGATCCACAAGTCCTCAATCAAGCTGCAGCGGCGTTCGCGAGTAAAGGTGAGCGGCGTCGTAACACCTTCGCCGGTGGGGCCTGCAATAGAGAAAGACAGGTAACCCTCACCTCCCAAGCCCAGGCCGGCCATGCAGGGTCCGTTTTTGACAAACAATGTCGTGTCCATCGCGCGGGCCATCTTGGTCATGTTTCGAACGTTGCGCGAGTGGATAATGCTGGTGTGACGGAAGCCATGCTCGTAATGTTGTGCCAGTTCAATGCCGTGATCGATGTCTCGGCAGCGCACAAACGGAACGAAAGGCATCATTTGTTCTACTGAAACAAACGGGTGCGTCTCGGCCGTCTCGCCAAAGAGCAACTCGCGATTGGATTCGATGGTGACTCCCGCTGCGCGGGCCAGTTTGTTGGCATCTTGTCCTAGGAGTTCTTTGGTGGGTGCCAAATGGCGATCTTGGCCGACTTCGTGAAAAGCGGCGTCGGTCAGTCGATCAATCTGTGACCGGTTTAGACGAACCGCTCCGGCTCGGTCCATGGCAGCCAGCATGGCGTCGAATACGGACTCGACAACAAACACCTCTTTTTCGGCGATGCACAGTAGATTGTTGTCGTAGGCGGCACCCTGCAAGATGCACCGCGCGGCGCGATCCAGATCGGCTGTCTCATCGACCACGACCGGTGGATTGCCGGGTCCGGCCACAATGGCCCGCTTGCCACTGTTTAGGGCGGCACGACCCACCGCGGGGCCGCCCGTGACGCAGATCAATGCCACGTCACGATGACCAAATATGGCACTGGCAGTCTCCAGTGTGGGCTCACGAATGACGCAGATAAGATTGTCGATGCCGATGTCGTCGTAGATCGCTTCGTTGAAGCGACGCACACCTTCGGCGGCCACCAACCGTCCACTTGGATGCGGATTGACCACCAGCGTGTTGCCGCCCGCAATCATACTGACCGCATTGCCAGTGATAGTGGGCAAGGAGTGCGTTACGGGAGTGATCGCTCCTATGACTCCGAATGGAGCGTGCTCAATGACTGCCAGTCCACGATCTCCGCTGTAAGCTTGTGTTGAAAGAAACTCGGTGCCCGGCGACCGTTGGCCCAACGTCTTGAGTTTCTCGATTTTGTGCTCCAAGCGGCCGATCTTCGTTTCGTTCATCTCCATCGTTCCCAGCTCGACCGCCTGTGAGATGGAAATACGGCGGATGTGGTCGATGGCTTTCTTGCGGTCTTCCAGCGGTCGAGTTCGCAGTTGCTCAAACGCCTTGCGGGCAGCAGCGACGGCTTGATCGGCGCAGTCGAATTGTCCGAAACGACCGCTGCCGGTCGAGGATCGAGAGCTTGCCGTGTTTCGGTCAGTAGCGGGCGATACAACACCCGATGGCGGTACCACACCGCCCCGGACCTCTTGAACCACTTGCGACACGACGCTGCGAATGAGTTCTTCGTTGATTTGCATGATTTCTCTGAGCTAGAGGTGATGGTTGACTGATGCGAGGCGAGTCCAGGGACTCGGCTTAGGCGGAACTGCGTTGGCGGTTGTAGACTGCCTGGTGTTCGATATGGACCGAATCGACGATGCCAATGACCACACAATCGATGGGCAACTGCTGCGTTTCCGGCGTAAAGCGCGCGCTGCTACCTTGGGCGATGAGCACAAAGTCATCGACACCAGCCCCCAACATGTCGACCGCCACAAAAGTGCGGCCGGTGGTCGTTAGCTGATCCCCTTTCGCCTGGTCCAACCGAAATGGTTCGACGACCAGCAACTTGTGGCCGCGCATGGTGTGCACCTTTTCGGTGGCGACGATTGATCCAATGACTTTGGCAACAAACATGCTTGGATTCCATCTATTGGTCTTGTAGGGCGGCCACGGTTTGCCGCGCCACGATGACTTCTTCGTTGGTCGGCACGATCCAGATTTGAGCGCGGGAAGCCCCAGAGTCGATCCTGCGTTCACCCGTTTGTTCGGCATGGTTCTGAGCCACGTCCAGGTCCAGTCCCAGATCTTGCAAGTCGTCACACACGGCTTGACGAATCGCGGCTCCGTTTTCTCCGATGCCACCGGTGAACACCAATGCGTCGCAACCGCCCAAGGCGGTGAGCATGCCTCCCAGTTGACGGCGAATTTCCGCGACGTAGACGTCCAGTGCCAGCTTGGCGTCCGCGTTGTCTTGGGTGGCCGCCTGTTCCAAATCACGAATGTCTCCGCTCAGGCCGCCAGACAGTCCTAGCAAACCAGCCTCCGTGGCCAGGGCGGCAAGCAACTGTGTCAGGTCCAATCCGGTGTGCTCCATCAACATGGGCAGACAAAAGGGATCCAAGTCGCCCACGCGGTTGTTTTGCGGCAGTCCCGTTTGAGGACTCATGCCCATCGTGGTGGCCACACTTTGCCCGTCGCGAATCGCGCACAGACTGCTGGAACCACCCAAGTGACAGGAAATGATTCTCCGGTGCGGAGTTTCGTGCTTGGATTCGTCCATCAGCTGCGAAGTTCGCTGAGCAATGTAGCGGTGGCTAGCGCCGTGAAAGCCCCATTTCCGCAGCGGCAGTTGCTCGCTCCAGCTCTTGGGCAACGCGTATCGCCGGCGAGCTTCCGGAATCGTTCGATGAAAGTCGGTTTCGAAGGCGGCGATCAGCGGTATCTCGGGGATTGTCTCCGCCAGTTGGCGCATGGCGGCCAGGTACGGTGGATTGTGCGCGGGAGCTACAGAGCTGACTTCTTCCATCGCTTGCAGCACTTCCTCGTCAATGCGCTGCACTCCTTGGAGACGTCCGCCATGCACGGCTTTGAATCCAATGGCGGACACTTCGTTGGCCGATTTCAAGCAGCCATGCTCGGGATCGGTCAATTGCCCGATACAAGCCTGAACTGCCACACCGTGATGGGGCACGGCCAATTCCAGCTGGCTGCGATGCGTGCCGATTTCCACCGTGCACGGGCTGGTGGGAGAACCGATGCGTTCGACTCCGCCTCGCGCCAGTTGCCGCGCAGGCGCATCGCGCTCGGCCGATTCCATCTCGAACAAGCGGTACTTGAAGCTGGTCGAGCCCAAGTTGGCCACCAGGACTTTCATGGTTGCTCCCGACGGTGGGTTGGACTGGCTAGGGCTGTGAGGCAGAGGACTTCCGCCGGCCCGAGCCGGCTCTAGGCGAAAAAAGCCGCGTCGAGCCCTTCGGAAGGCCGGGGAATGACGTGACTACTCACCAGTTCACCGACTTGGTTGGCCGCACTGGCACCCGCTTCGACGGCGGCCCGTACGCTGCCCACATCGCCGCTGACGACAGTGGTCACGAGACCACCACCAATGTCTACACGCTTGACGATGTCCACACTGGCCGCTTTGACCATGGCATCCGTGGCTTCGACCAGGGCTAGCAGTCCTTTTGTTTCGATCAGACCAATTGCACTTTGCATGTTTGTACTTCCAGTTCAGTTGATGAGAGTTTTCGGTTGGTTGGTTGCGGTGGACTAGCCACCGACCTTGAGCACTTTGGGCAGGTCCTGGTGAGGGCGGGCGATCACTTGCACGCTGACCACTTCGCCGACACGACCAGCGGCCGCAGCACCCGCGTCGGTCGCCGCTTTGACCGCGGCCACATCGCCGGTAACGAAACCGGATACCAGGCCGCTACCAACTTTGTCCCAGCCCAGGAACTGGACGTTGGCCGCTTTCATCATGGCATCCACCGCTTCGACCAAAGAGATAAACCCCTTGGTTTCGATCATGCCTAACGCTTCAGATATTTGTGCCATCTTCGAATTTCTCCTCGCTTTTGGCATTGGTGATTCAGCTCGTGAGAGCCCCGTAAAACAGAGTTAAAGTTTGAGTGACCACAGGCTGCCCGAGCGCAAACTGTGCGAACGTCGGCCTGCAACATCAAGTGATGATTGCTTTCATCGCCTAACTGGGGACGATTGTGACAATAGGTTGTTCCAGAGCAAAGAGCTCTTGATCTAGTGGTTTTGGCATTTGCAGCCGGACGCATCGTTTTGGCGGACCAACTCGATTTTTTCGGCGGCCTCCAAATGGCACGCGTTGCCTTCATCGGTGTCGATGTGCACTTCCAGTTTGGCTTTGGGGTCGGCCCGCACTAGCAGATCCTCGAAAGCGATGCTGCACTGTGGGCTGTGTACTTTCAACGTCATAAAATCGCCGTTTTGCACGCCGTAGTAATCGGCCTCAGCCACACTCATGTGCACATGTCGAGCGGCGCGGATGACACCTTGTTCCAATTCAACGGTGCCCGCGGGCCCGACGAGCACACAACCGGGGGTGCCGTCGATGTCGCCCGAGTGCCGGACGGGAATGTCAATGCCCAACGAGATTGCATCCGTGAGCGCCAGTTCTACCTGGCTATGCGGTCGCGTTGGCCCCAAGACTCTCACCTCGGGTAGCATTCGCTTACGGGGACCCACGATCATGACGGTCTCTTGAGCCGCGTAGAATCCGTCTTGGTACAGATCCTTGCCCGGTGTCAAAGTATGTCCTGGGCCGAACAGTTGCTCGACATGAGCATCCGTCAAATGCACGTGCCGTGCGGAGATACTGACGCGTAGATCTGGCTGGTTAGTCGCCGCCGGTGAAGGCAGCTCCTGCATCGTGCGCTGGACGATTTGACGCACCAGAGATTCCACCTGTTGTCGATCGATCGTGGTGTTCATGTTGGGTTCCGGCTGCCAGGCCTTGGACGGTGATTGTTTGAAGAATGCTATTTGTCTTGCGGAACAACGCTGGCCGTATTGGTTGGGTCTGCCAAGACCAGTTCCACTCCGGCATCGGTCAGCAGTTGCCGCCAGTGATCGCTCAAGCCATGGTCGGTGACCACGGTCTGTACTTGCGGCAGCTCACACAAACGGGCTAGTGAGCTCCGGCCAAATTTGCTGCTGTCAGCCAACACGATCGTTTGATCGGCGCATTCCATCATGGCTCGCTCGGTTTCGACCAGCAGCAAGTTGCTGTTGTAGTAACCGCGCTGGTCGGCGCCCGCGATACTTAGGATGGCCTTTTGCACGTTCAGCGAATTCAGCATTTGATTTGCGTAGGGACCCAGCGACACGCCAGTGCGGCTATGCACATAGCCGCCCAGCATCACCAGGTCGGCCTGATCGCTGGACGCGAACAAGTTGGCTAGCGGCAGCGAGTTGGTCACAATCTGCAACGGTCGTCCCACCAACTGGCGCGCCAATTCATAAGTTGTGCTACCGCCGTCCAGCAGCAGCGTGTCTTGGTTGTTGATCAGTTGTCCGGCCGCCACAGCCACCTGGCGTTTACGCTCCCATTGGCCCGCCCGATCTTCAAAGATCCGCAGCGATGCAGCTTGCCCAGTGAAGAAGACTCCGCCATGGGTACGACGCGCCTCGCCTTCTGCCTCCAAGAAATCCAAGTCGCGCCGAATGGTGGATTCACTGACCGCCAAGGCGGAACGCAGATCCGGAATCGACACGAAGCCCTCCGTGCGGATCAAATCCAGCAACTTGAGTCGGCGTTGGTCGGTGACACTGGAGCTGCTCAAATTCCGTCAGCCTGGAAGCAGTTGGTGACTGTTTTCTGTCATCTACCGCTTCAGGATAGCCAGGATCCGCCAGCTTTCAATCGCTAAAACGTCTCCAGGGCCCGCAAATCACTCAGTTTGACAGCGTGTTTGCGCCAAAACACGCAGTGTGCTGGCGGAAATCTATCAGAACGGTTGGCTTGCAGCTCTTTTGGGTGGATTTTTCTTGGTTTGTTGTGTAGCTAAGGTCAAGTCCGCATACGCTGGCTTCAATGAGCGTTCTGGCAGAAACTCGACGGCATTATGTTTAGCAGTCAGCCACAGGCGTACAGGTTCGTAAGCCAAGTACGCCTACGCCCAGGACCGGCCGCGTGTCGCGAACTTGAAGTTGGCAGTACTACGCGCCACACTATTGAGGGGGGCGTTTTGGCACGGAATAGCCAGTGCGGTTAATGTTGCTTGCATCAACCGGCAGAAGATCACAATGAGAGTTGTCCTAGTTCTCTTTCTGCTCTTGAACAGCGGAGCGTACGTGTGGGCACAACCCGGTGAAGATGGGAACGAATCGCCCGGTGACGGTGGCAATGCAGTTGCGTTGCCAGTCCAGATCACGGCAAACCCCACTCTTCAGTTGCCAGTGGGCGTAAGTGTCGATTTGATGGCCTTACATGATCCAGTTGCAAGTCCGAGCTATTTTTGGGAAGCACGCTGCATCCATGTTCCATTTCGCTATACCGACTCGACTTGGCTTGGACAGACCATTAACTCGGGTTGCATTGGTGCAGCGGGGACAAAACGTTTTTACTGCGAAGTCAGCCATCAATCCGCTGAAGTTGAGAATCCAGGTAAAGGAGAACTAGACATTACTTGGAATCCTCCGAACAGATATAGGACCACGCTTTCGACCCCTTACACCGTAAACGGCAGCCCGATTCACGCAGCAGTCAATGCTACTACTGTTCTTAAGTGGGGAGAAGTTCCCATTGGACAATGCGCAAATGTCTGCGCCGGCGAAGCTTGGCATTTTCGTTCTGCGCATCCGATAACAAGGAGATGGCACAAGGCGACCATGGATGCTTGGTGGCCGAACTGCACAACCCCCTCGCCTTCTTTGTCAATCAACGGTGCTTCTGCGAACCCGAATCCAACTTGGCTGTGGCAGTCACCCACATTAATCGACGTGTACGGATTTTTCCTTCCTCAAGGAATGCTGGATCCCATACCCGTGGGAACAGTCCTTGGTCACAAGCGGCACAAATATCGTTTCGTGGGTGACTATTGCGATGGCACTCAATGGACTCTCTATACCACGCCGACGTATTTCCAGTTAGTTGTTCGAGAAGTAGATGGCGTGAAGCGTCCTGTGTTTGAGAACCTCTAACTAAGGAATGCCCATATGCGACTTTACATATTCGTGGGGATTATTGTTCTTGCCGCCGTCGGAATACTAGGCGCAACAATCATGTGGCAAAGTAAGCCAATTCTATCCGGTGAAGAGCCTCAGGTTACTTCAGGTGAAACACTGGTTTATGAAGGCCCACTGCTAACCGACGATGTTCCAATCAGCACACCTGGCGATGACACTCCACTGTTTGTCTACTCATGGAACGAGAGCGAACCGTACGAGGGACTTCAGTCGTATGGAACAATGCATAAAGTCGGAGTGCATGAAAGTGTGGACACATTACTGGGCGGATCCATTGAAAGCATGTCAGGGCTCTTGGCTTACAATGCCGACCGTGATCAAGCATTGACTGATGCTGGGCACCCTCCGACACTTCCTCAGCGCCACTGGAGAGTGCTCGTCGAAAATGCCGACGTGTTGCCTGGCGGAGGTTATAAGCTTTCGGTTGCAGCTGATTCAGGTGATGCCAATGTAAATGTTGATGGTTCTCTTGAAGAAGAGTGGGAGTTTGTAAATGGTAGTTTCAGCCTCATCAGCCGAAAGTTTGTCGACGTGTCTTCTGTGGGAATGTACTAAGTAGTTCGCGTCAGGTTCTTAGATGCATTGGATAGTGTCCAAGGTCGGACGAATCATAAACAGTTTCAGCCAGCGGTTGGCTTCCTAGCTTTGCTGTGCTGCCGGCCAGCAGACGGGAACCGCGGAGGATCGGTCAGATTTCGGGTGGCCAGGTACCAAGGACAAGCACAGCCCAATAGCCGCACCGACCAGATGCGCGGCGGGTAAGGCCAAGAAACTGCTGTCTTGAACAAATAGCACCTCACCGGTTAGCAACTCGTAACTCAGCTTGCCCACCAACAGCGCCAGCAAACTGGCATAGCCTAGGACCGGCCATATGTCGCGAACCTGAATGCCGCGCACGATCGAGCTGACGGCCCATAGCGTGAACAATGCAGTGTCGAGTCCACTTAGGCCGCGATAGGTGTTGATCAAGGGGTGCGTTTGCGAAATGACCCATGGAATGCCGTAGGCACTCAGCAGCAGCACGGCGGCAAACCGCCAGCGAAACCGCCGTTCGCAAACTAAACCCAGAGCCACGAACATCACGAGATCCCAGAACAAATGTTCGGTGGACCAATGCAGGAGATGGCAGCTGAGCCACGTCCACCAGGCCGTGGGTTCGGTGGTATGAAACTTGACCTCGAACTGGGCACCCAGCTGCGGAAAGGTGAATAGAACAAGTGCCAGTCCGGCGAGCAGCCAAGTCACAGGCGTATACCGCCAGCAGGCAAACAACTTTTCAATGCCGCGTTTCATACTGGCAGCTCCGGTCGTTCTGAGCGTGGAATCGCAGAAGCCAGGACGCCGGGCTGTGGGATGCACATCGTTTGTTTCCAAACCGTTGGTGCAACACAGCCCGGTGCGATCTCGGATGCAACGTCGGGGATTACCTCTTCGCCGTTCGGCGTTTTTGCCTGCGGCGTCGAGCTGCCAAGGCGGACGCACCGGCAGCCCCGATAGCCAACACTCCGGTAACTGGGTCGATGGCTCCGCCGCCTCCCGATGGCATGATGTCGAAATTGGACGATGACCGCCGCGTTGGCATGGATGGGGCGGGCATCGTTGGCGGAGACATCTGCGGAGCTCGCGAAATCAGATCGCTGTCGGCTGAAGGTGCAGCGCCTCCAGTTGGCGGCACGTTTTGCGAGACCAGCTTCTCAGGTTCGGCGGGCCCCAGGGCGGCCAGCGACTCATCGCGTAGTCGTGCCAATTCGGCATCCCGCTGGGCTTGGGCTGCGCGATCGCGCTCCGTGCGTCGCGCGTTTCGACGTTGAATGGACCACCGCTGATACTCGGCGTCATTTTCCAGCACGATGAACGAAGCGTATTCACTCACAATGGAGTAGCCTTCACATAACCGCACGATGTTATCAATCATGTCCTGCCGGCGGCCTCCTTGGGCACGCATTTTGTCTTGCAGCGCTTGGACGTTGTCATAGGCCCACATGCGTTCAATCTCGGGGTTGCTCTCGTCGATTTCCGGGAAGTCGATCGCAAAGCTCTGCTTGAAGGGTTGTCCCAGAATGTCCGCGGAGACGGTTACTTGGGCGGTGCCCGGTTGGCGGTAACGGCCGAGCATCCAAATCGGTGCGCCGTAATGCAGATCGGGCAAGCGATCTTGGGGGACGTCGTACACACCCACGCCGTCAACGGCGATCTGCACGTTGGTTGCAACGGGCCGCATCAGTTTCCGGCGAAAGGCCTGCGCCTGCCGCGAGAAATCGTCTTGATGAGAGATAAACGCCGCCAGGCCGCCTGCGCCCTCGGCGACTTGTTTGAGTAAGGGCCGGTTAATGTCGTTGCCAATTCCGATACAGAAGACGCGCGTGCCGGATGGCGCTCCCTGGATGGCTGCCAGCAACTCTGCTTGTTCGGCGACCTCGGTCATGCCGTCGGAAAGGATAACCACATTGAGAGGTCGGTCGGCATCTTTGAACTTATAGGCTGTATTGATGGCCGGCCGTAGTTCCGTGCCGCCCCGAGCGCGTTGATCGTCCAGAAAGCTCTGGGCGGCGGTTTGATTCTCTTCGGTGACGGGCTGCAGCTGATTGAATCGTAAGTTGGGAGCGTTGTTGAACGTCATCACATCAAATCGATCGGCCTTCCCCAGTGCTTTCAAGAAGCTGGTTACCGCCGATCGCGACAAAGAGAGCTTGCCGTCGTTGGCCATGCTGCCGGAGATATCGACGACAAACAGATAGTCCATGCCATCGGCCTGCTGCTCGAGCTCCTTTCCAGCGGTCATCGACAGCATGAAGTAGCCGTCCTCCGCCGAAGTGTTGGACGCCACGAAATCCACGCCTGTACGAGGTCGCTCCAAGTCCAGGTTGATCACGACATCGCGGCTCAGGTCACCCTCCACCAACTCAAGACTGGCGCGGCTATAGCGATCGCTGGGTTGGATGACGACGACATCATCCTCATGCGACGGACTGGCCATGCCGATCAACGGTACTTCACTCTTAGCGTCTAGCGTAAAAGTGAACTTGCCTTCGGTCTTGTCATCAATGGGGCCACGTGTGGTCGTGGCCAGCGGATAGACATAGGTGGCCTGGTTATGATCAAAATCCAAGCGTTGGTAGTACGTCACGCTGATATGCTGTTCCGCCCGCGCCGCGATGGGAAACACTCGCAATTCGAACGTCTTGTAGTCCACTTGTTCGAGCAGGCCAGGGTCGCGGCGTTTCGTTTTGTAGCTGTCGTATATTTGACGAGCGCGTTGTTTTTCAACCACCTCGCCGATCATCTCTTTGCCACCAATGAGCATGCTGAAGTTGCTAACGCTGGCTCCGCCGGGTACCGGGAATGTGTACAACGCCTCGACCACGCGGTCCTCGGTGTTCAAAAACACCTGGTCGATACGCGTCACCGCGATGCCATTGTTGATCGTCACGTGGACGTTTTGTTCGGTAATCTGCAGCCGCCCGCCGAATCCGCCCTCGGCAATCAGCAATCCAGCCCCATGAGCTGGCATCAACGTCCATCCTTGGCAGGCCACCAAGGCCATCAATACGCACCACGTCGGTTTTTTCATCGGATTCACCTTTCTGGAACGAAGCGTGCTACAAGCCAACGCGTACCAGATGTCAACCCGCGAGTAGTTTTACGCTCTTTCTTGAGAGAAATTCCCAAGCTGCTGCTTCGGCGGCTGTTGACCACCATCCAGAGCGTTTGCGGCCAGCGCCGGAGACCGCGCGGGAGGGAGAGCTTAGGTGTGTTGTGAATAGAGAATGGCGCTGTACACCACCACTAAGCCCACGATGACGATGCCAGCGACGAGAATGAAACGCGCGTAGCTCAGTTTGCGTCGAGCCACTACCTGAGCGAGCACGCAGATGAAGGCCACCAGCACCATCTTGAACGCGATCATGCCGTTGAAGCCCCAACGGTGCAAAAAGTAGGCCGCAAATGGATTGGCCTCGATGGCGTCCCGCCGCAACAGCATGTTGGTCAGCACGATGTCCAGCACGTTGACCAAGATGAAATACGATGTTTCATTCTGCAGCGGCAACTGGGCAGTAATCGTATCCAGAAAACCCCGCTTGTTGGTTGCCGAAGAAGTGCTGTCGCGCGCCGAAGACGCGTGAGGAGTGGCACGCGCAGATGCTGGCGAGGTGGCACCCGCGGATGCGCGGGAAGGATACGGCGCGGAACGATGGGGTTTGGCGGACATCGGGCTGGTACCTTCCGTGGTGGACCTAGTCACATCATGCCGATCACGCACACTCTCGAAAGCTTGTTGCACCTGCTGAAATGCCCAAGCGTCTCCCCCGCGATCTGGATGGTGCTTTTGTGCAGCCCGGCGGTAGGCAGCCTTCAACTCAGCCGAAGTGCAATCCGCCGATACCCCCAATATTTTGTACGCATCCATCACCAGTGGTTCTGCTCTTACCGGGCGTCCGTCGACCCAGTGCAACAAGTCAGTCAACGTAGGTGTTGTAGTATAATTCGGCCTTCACGAAAACTTCAACTTTGATGCTGGACGACCCTCCCACCTGGCAAATACCGGCACCCGGCGGAACGTCCTAAAATAGAGGATCTGCGGTGAACCGGTGCCAGCGTGTTGCGTACCAGCGTGTTGCCGGCGAAGTATTCTTGCATCGGCGGTGCAAGACTGCCAGCCATCGCGGTCAATCCTCGTCTGTGACCGCCGAGGCGGGCGACACAGTTTCGCCTTCTTTGGGCAGCTGAGGCTCGCGAACAATGCGCTTGCGATCCGGGTCCAAGGGTGTCACCGGATGCCCGGAAAGACATTCGTCAAAATAGCGCTGGAGATCGCTGTCGGCCTCCACCTGCAGCTCCCAACCACGAATTTCCGATGTTCGAATCACCGGCGCCGCTAGGACCGTGTCGTCCAGGATGAAACTCAGCTGTTGGCCCAAGTGGTCCTTGGCCAACTGCACCAGCTGCTCCCCCAGTTTAGGTCGAAAGGAAAATTGAATACGTATTGCTTTTTGTTTTCTGCTAGACGATACATTACACCCGAGATTAGTGAACAATTCGGTCCAGGGGAGAATTCCGCTGTCTTCGTTGGTCACCAGGCAGTAGCGGACGCCAGCAACTTTGGCCTCGATGGGCACGCTCCATTCGAAGTCTCCCATCGGATACCAAGTGCCCGAAGGTGTCGGTACGACTCGCACAACGTCACTGTCGACCATGACACGGTTCAGTTCATCGCGCGCTCGGGTCAATTCTTCCGATGATAATTTGTCAACCAGAACGCGGAACGACATTGGTGAAAAACCGGGCTGAATTCGGTTGGATGTTTCCGGCACATCGTCGCGGTCCGGCACACGGGGGGACTCCTCGCCGTCGGGGCTGCATGCGGCAGCCAGTTCCATCAATTGCTCTCGCGTAAAGGAACCGGTAATGGCGACTTTGTTCCCAATCGCTGAATTGATGTGTGGTGTCATGACGATTTGGCCATTCACAATGATGCCCAAGCGATTGCGAATGTTGCTCTGCGAGATAGTTTTCATGCGTGCCGCCAACAGCTGGTCGAGTTCCAACTCGAGTCGCGGCTGAGGAGCGTCGACGATGGCGTTCGCGGAAATAATGTGGTCTCGGATATCTTTCCAGCTGACGGAGAACCGTGGGTCGACGGACGCGAGTGCGAAGTGCTGGCCGTTGTTCCAAGCGTCAATGGGAACGTCCACCTGGTCCTGAACTGGGTACCAACGAGATGTTTCGTCGCCCACAAACGTACCGACAGGGTAACGATGCAACTGGTGCCGCAAGTGCTCGATGCCTGCTGCGCTGACGTTGGGGGTCCGTTCGGATTCTGGATTCATCAGGATGGCGAACGCAAGTCTGTCGCCTGCGAAGGCGTCAGGCGCGGGGACGGCCCCCATCGCGTCACCGGCGTCTGATGCCGAGGTTTGGATACCCAGCTGGGCGCCATCGGCCACATTGATCGAAGTACGCGAACCATCGGAGTTGATGATGGTGATGATGATGCCTAGGCACGCCCCTAAACACACGCCCAGGATGCCACAGGCCACGGCATAGAACAGTGAACTGCGCCCCCCGTGCGTTCCGTCGGTAGTAGCGGTGGGTCGGTTGGTCGTTAGTAGCTGGTCCGTGGCATCGGTGGCCGAGTCCGCGGTGTGTACCAGATCGGACAGGTTCGCCGAGGCGCAATACTCGCTCAGCCGCTCAGCGACCTCACGCGGGGTTTGTGGGCGTGCCGCTGGTGCCTTTGTCAGCATCGCGTTCACTAGCTTGGCCAGCGTAGCGGGCGCGGCGGGAAGTGTCGTGGATAGCTGCGGCGGCGGGACGGACACATGGGCGGTCATCTTTGCAAATGCGGTCAGGTGCTGACCGTCCGCAAAGGGTGCCTGGCCGGTCAACAGTTTGAACAGGCTACAGCCCAACGAGTAAATATCGGCTCGTATGTCGACATCGCGGCTGTCCGTGACTTGCTCTGGCGCCACGTAGTCCGCCGTGCCCATAATCTGGCCGGTGCCGGTGATTTCCGGCTGCGCGCTGTCGTCGGTGGGGCGAGCCGCGTCGGCGCGCAAGCGAGCGAGTCCCAAATCCAGCAGCTTTACTTGGCCATCGCGGCTGAGCATGATGTTCGAAGGTTTAACATCGCGATGCACATAACCTTGCTCATGAACATACTGCAAGGCAACGGCGACCTGGCGAATAATTTCGCAGGCGTCAGCAACGGAAAGAGGGCCGACCCGCCGCACCAGCTCGCCCAGGTCGAAGCCGTCGATGAACTCTGTTACCAGCACGGCCGTACCGTCGACGTCGCGCGCGTCGTGAGCGGTCACAATATTGGGGTGGCTCAAGCGACCGATGGCCTGCATCTCGGCATCGAAGCGCTCTTTGACTCGGGACCCGCCCAGGCGTTCGTCAGCGAGCAGCTTCACCGCGACCTCGCGGCCCAGCTTGGTGTGCCGCGCGAGGAAGACGACTCCCATGCCTCCCCTGCCCAACGGTCGCACCAGTTCGTACTCGCCAATACTTTGCGGGAACTGGTCCCAAGACAGTTCGCCGGGCTCGTTAGCTATCCGCGCTAGCGCGCCCAGAGCCCTGGCAGTTGCCAGTTGGCAAGCGGGTTCTTGACCGTAGTTATCCGGGTGCAAAGGTTGTCGGAGACTGGAAATCAGCGAATCTTCGGCATCTTGAACGGTGTCCATTTCGCTACGGCAACCCGCGCAAGTGCGGACATGATCGAACAACTCCTCGCTACGATCCTCAGGTAACTGTCCCAGGGTCAGGGCACGTAACTGGTCGGTGGATGGACAAACGGTGGCAGTCATCATTCTTGTTCTCCGCATACAGCATATTGGATGGATTTTGTCCTAGCCCGGATATGGCATTAGCCGCAGTGCAAATCGCGGCTCTGCTTAGATGAACGCTCGGGTCTGACACCATTTTTCTAATTTCGTTTTCTTTGCCGTTCTGTTGGCCTTCGGCTACGATGAGGGCATGGATATTCCCGCTAACGCTGAGCACCCGACGCTGTCATCGATGTTTCTGATCGGCCTCAAGCAGTCCGATCCTGACGTTTGGTCGCGGTTGGTCAGTACGTTTGGGCCGATCGTCTACTGCTGGTGCCGCACTTCGGGTGTGGTCGAGAGCGATGCCGCCGACGTCGTTCAGGAGGTGTTCGTCGCCGTCGCCCGTGGTCTGCCCGATTTTCAGCCCGTCAAGCAGCAAGGCAGCTTTCGATCTTGGTTGGCCACGATCACACGCAACAAAGTGCGTGATT
>JANQOL010000694.1 GCA_028289675.1 Pirellulaceae bacterium | reverse complement strand
CGACTAGCGCCGCAGCCCTTGCAGCCCGACGGCGGAATGCCTCCGGCAGCCGTGCGAGTCAGTTGGGTGGTCGCCGAAGACGAAAACTTGAAGAAGGTCGTCGCCAAGGGCAATACGTTGGCGACTCCACAGCTGGGCCATTCTGTCCATGTGGAATTGGCTGAACTCAAGCCAGATCGGTGGTATTGGTACCGCTTTCACGCGGGGGATGCGGTCAGCCCTGTTGGACGGACGCGAACACTGCCTTCGCCCTGGGCGCAGGCTCAGAAGCTCAAGTTGGCGGTCGCATCTTGTCAAAACTACGAGCAGGGCCTCTACACTGCTTATGAGCAAATGGCCGCAGACGAGCCCGATCTGGTCTTCCATCTCGGTGACTATATCTACGAGTACGAGTCGGGGCGCAATGGGAAAGTTCGAACGCATCTCGGTCCGGAGATCGAGTCGCTCGGAGACTACCGCGTCCGCCTGTCGCAATACAGGTCGGATCCACTTTTGCACGGCATGCACGCGCGGTGTCCCTGGTTCTTGACCTGGGATGACCACGAGTTCGACAACAACTATGCGAATGAAGTCTCCGAGGAAAAAGGTATCGATCCTCGGGCGTTCATGCAGCGTCGGATGGCGGCCTATCAGGCTTATTACGAAATGATGCCGTTGCGGCGCCGCTCACTACCGCAGGGGCCGAACATGCGGCTCTATCGCCGAGCTCCCTTCGGACGACTAGCTGATCTCATGGTGCTCGACACCCGGCAGTACCGCACGGACCAGCCCAATGGCGACCGACGATCACCACTCAATGAAGCAGCCCTTAATCCGAGCAACTCTATGCTCGGTAGCGAGCAAAAGAACTGGCTCTACCGTTCGATGATTGGCTCCCGCGCAACTTGGAACGTCCTTGCTCAACAAGTCATGATGGGAATGGTGGGCCGCCCAAGCGAAGAAGATCCGCCAAACTACTCCATGGATCAGTGGCCCGGCTACGCGGCGGAGCGGATTGAGTTAATGAAGTTCATGGCTGAGCGTCGCGTCCCCAATCCCATTGTTTTGACTGGAGACATTCACTCGAACTGGGCAAATGAGCTCCACATCGACGATCGGGATCCGGAGACTCAGAAGGTTGCCAGCGAATTTGTGGCGACTTCCATTTCCAGTGGTGGCAATGGAGAGGATCAGCCTTCCTCATTGGACAAGATGTTATCGTTGAATCCCTTCGTCAAATTTCACAATCGGCAGCGAGGTTACATTCGCTGCACAGTCACGCCTGAAACTTGGACCAGCGACTACATGGTCGTCGACCAGGTCCTTAAGCCCGGTGGCACGACGTCCGTACGCGCTTCCTTGGTAGTGGAGTCGGGCAATCCGTCGATCCACCCAGCTTGACCGCGAGTCTAAGCGTGCCTACTTCCAGGAACCGACAGGTCTTTGAGCGCTCCGACACCGTACGGACCTGACGGCTCGAGCCTCTCGGCGCACAAGACTTCTACTGGCTAGGTGTTTTAGTTATGCAAAGTGTCACTCTTCGTCATCCAAGAGTTGGATTCTAGCGTCGGGTACGTCGGCGTATTTTCGCTGGTCATCAACCTCGACGCAGTCGATCACCACGATGAGTTCGAGACCATCAATTCGCATCGCGTCTATGAGGAAATCTTCGGGTAAGGTAGCGTTGTGCACGGCGAGGAATCGGCAGTTTTCTCTGCTTCTGAGTACCTCTAGGAGTGAAAGCAAGTGTTCTTGCTCATCTCGCGCGAGGTCAGGATTGGGAGTCAGGTCAAAGGTCGAACCGCAATATCGCACCCACGTTGTATCGGGGAACTTCCGTAAAGTTGAAGAAGGAACTGGGCGCTGAAGGGTGATGATCGTTCGCACACCACCGGTGCCGCGAGGCATTTGCAAGTCACTAGGAATGCGAGGCGGTGGTCTAAAGTCCAGAGCATGCCCCCAAACGATGGTTCCGATGCTTTTGCCTTCGGAGTTTTCGCAGGTCTCGAACGAAGGGTCGGCCGTCGTTCTCCGTGGACTCGCAGGTTGTATTTCATTCGAAGTGGCCACGGTCGATATCGACCCACTGGGCCCGACGAAACTAGATCTGCATCCCAATATCGCACCATGGATCGCAACGAGAAGGATAAAGCTGATGCAAAATCTACTCATTCAGATGACTCAGTGTGAGCAGCGACGATAGCAATTTGGAAGAGCCACTTCAGACGAACGGCGTCCATCACCGAGGCCACGCGGAAGACTCAGACCAAGCTGACTGGCCTGACTCAGGGCCTTCCTGCGCATGGCATGATTCCACATTCTACTCGGCAGGAATGGGTCCGAGAAAGGTTGAACCACGAAGGACGCGAAGAGCACGAAGACAAGACAACTAGAGCACGGATCGTTTGATTCCTGCCTTGAGTTTGGTCACGTTGAAGTTGACACCGAATGTTGTTTCGAGCAAGTTCGTGTGCGAGGTATTAGTCATACGCCGACTCAAGCGGCCCCCGGCTCCAACACACGATGAACTCCGATTGCACATCCAATCGCGTGACTCGGAAGTTCACGAATATCATTCTTCGTGTCCTTCGTGGTTTTGCTTGGGTTCTAGTTCCCTAAGTCTCGCGGGGTTCCAAGCTGCACGTTCTTCTCTTTTCTCGGCAGCCATCTCGCGATATGGCTGCTGGTCGATCCAGTCTTGTCGGAACGCACTGCCACCAAAGTGTACCGTGAAGGCGGATACAAAGAGTACAAGCAATAGCCTTAGTCGTGTAAGCATACTCTTATTGAACGAACGGCGGGCATCATCCCGCCGCAGGAATCGATTTTCAATTGGCTACTCGCCTAGCCACCGCAGCTTGGGTGCATGCTATAGTTCCGTCGAGATCAATAATCCGGATCAACCTTGAGTTGATTGAATTCACGAAGCATTTCCTGGACGATATTTGCCAAGTCTTCCCATTGCTCCGGCGGATCACACCACCATTTTACGCGAATTGATGAGAACATGTCTCCGCAAATTGCGATTTCATATGACTCGCCGTCGAGCCCTATCATTCCGCTGAGATCAGGTGTAAGACTCAAATTCAAAACGCGAAGTTGACCAAAGAAGCCCGAGAGTTCCTCGCTATTGCAGATGATTCGATCGAACCCGACGACGGTTTCCGCGTCATCTTGAACGACGCTGCGATATAGATACCAGCCGTCATCCGGCATCTCGCGGATTTCCCACGCATATCCAACGTCAAAAGACGGAATGTGCACGAGTTGGCAGCGACGAAAACCAATTCCAGCTACATGTGGGCTTGCATCGATCCTACGAATTTCCGTTTTGGCTATGCGCAGGTTTTCAGCGTGCCGTCGCAGGGCTTCTTCTTTAGAGTCGAGCGACATCCACACCTTTCAAGAATGAACGGCGGACATCACGGGGCACGGAGAGTTGACTATCTATTGCGAAAAAGCTGCAAGCCGTGCGTGTCATGGTTCCCCGCCGTTTCAGTCACGGTAACGTCAGTTTAGCGTCTTTGTGTATCGAGATGGTTTCGTCACGAAATGCTTCGGTCTCTGCCGGTGGTTCACCGCCGTTTCGGGTTACCCGCCAACATTCTGGTAGGCCATTTCAATGTACTGTTTCGCGACATCAAAGTCATCAGCGTTGCGTATGGAGAGTTCTAGATCGCCAGTCCCATAGTGTCCAATCTCTCGGACATCACGAGCCAGTGATGGCAATTCTCCAATGGTGGTCGGGTCGAGTTTCACGTAAAGCAGAAGACGTTGTTTTTGGATTTCCATGCACGTGATGTTCTGTGAGATTTTGTAGGCAATGTAGAACTTTTTGGGTGTTTCCTCCATCGCGGGGTCCAGGCCCATCACAAAGTCACGAACGCACTGTGCAAGGTCGACCATCATGTCCGGTTTGCCATCAATGTGTTCTTGATACGAGTAGGAGCCCGTTTGTCGCGTCAACGCTGCCTTTTTACCGGCAGCCACCATGACAGGATCTTTCGTTATTGGTGAGTCGGGAGCCGTTGACAGCGATTTCTGGAACACTTCCTCGAAGTAGATTGTTTCGTTCTTGAACAGGCGATACGTCCACAGTTCGAGATTGGCGCCCATTACCTGAACGGCGTGCAAGTCGTATTTTCGATAGTTGGGCGCGATGCAGATGACGCGAACGTCTGACCAGTCAACGTCGATGTCAGCGCTGAGTGCCTGCTGGGCTGCGATGTGGAAGTCACCTCGATGATCGTGTATCCACGAAAGGTAGAACAAACTCTGATTGATGAGTTCGGATGATTCGACCTTCTTGTATTCGACGATGACAGGATTGTTGTCTTCAGATAGGCCGAGCGTGTCAATGCGACCGCCGTGCTGCGATCCCGTGCTGAATTCTGATGCAACGAGGCGGCAGTTGAATATTGGTTGAAGGCTGGATTCGACAAGTGCCTGAAGCTGTTTTTCACGGTCGAAGTTGGTCTGCTGGATCGGCGTAAGCGATCCATTTTCCATTGAGAACAGCGGCATGGGGTTAGGGGTTCCTGAGGCGACGAACGATATTAGTTAACCCCGAGTCAGATGGGCGTAAATGAGGTTACGGCCAGGGTCAATAAGGGTATTGCTGGATACCTCTGGACTCAACACGGACAGGATAACGGCTCCGTGCTGGGTTAGCAACGAATTGAGACCTGAGAAGAACTTCCCTATGACGCTCTAATGTTTGAAACACCGGTGACGGCAAGTGGAAATGGGCTAGACAGATAAGGCTTGGTCCCGCGTTGGGTTCGCAGGTACGCGATTGGCCATCGCCATGGGGTGCGGGTAGCGCAGCAACCATCGGCAAATCTGGTCGGAACCACGAAGAGCGCGAAGATACACGAAGGGAGGTGGCTCGGATTGCGCGCAACCACCTGCGGACAACAAGTCTCGGCAGCCCGAGAGTCATTTAAACGTGTGATGGTCGCCTAGAAAGACGAAGTCGCCCGAATCGTCGAAGAAGAATCCAGCCGTAAGACCGAGGCGGGATTCGAATACGTAGGTGCGTCGGAAACCCGCATGATCAATTGTGCGAATGATACCGTGCGATGCCAACCATGCAAGCTTGGCATCGCAGTCGATGGTATGCAGGTGTCTGCGAACCGCATGACGTTGCGAAACCAAGTCGATCAACGCGAAGTCGGAGTCGCGAGATTCTTTGGAGCACTCTGGCATCTCGAATGCACTCTGACATCAAGGCGAAATCGTGGCGGAAGTCTTTTTAGCTTGCCACTGAGCAATGATTTCCCGGATGGCCGCGATGCCGTCGGATAGGGCTGCTGGACCGGGTTGCAAGATGATGGACGAGTCCATTTCATGGATTTCATGATGTCGTACAGCGCTGACGGAATTCCAACCAGGTCGAGCTTGCAATTCCTCAACGCGAAATG
>JANQOL010000679.1 GCA_028289675.1 Pirellulaceae bacterium | reverse complement strand
CTCAATAGAGAACTTCAACCAGGCACAGGCCTTGAGGCGGGGCCGTCGCTCCAGCCACGCGCCGATCCCGGGCTGCCAGCACGTCGAGCACCCAACGAGGCGTTTCGCGCCCCACGCCGACTTGAACGAGGGTGCCTACGATGTTGCGAACCATGTTGTACAAGAATCCGTTCGCTTCGATGGACACGTCGATCAGCATCCCATCCATGTGCGGCCGGCTAGTGATCTCCAGCTGCCGCACGGTTCGAATGGTATGCGAACGCGGGCTGCCTGACGATTCGAAGCTCTGAAAGTCATGCTCGCCCAACAGCATCTCAGCAGCCCCTCGCATGGCGTCCAGATCCAACCTCCGGCGTATCCACCAGTGCGTTCGCGCGTTAATTGGATCACCTTTGCGCGAGCGATAGATGGTGTACCGATAGCGTTTGCCACGGCTGTCGCGCAGCGGATGAAACGTGAGGGGTACTTCCACGGCTTCGCGAACAACAATATCCAGAGGCAATTTAGTGTTCAGTGCGAATGGTAGCTTGTCACACTCCGCCTTCCAACGCTCGGATCTGAACACCACGGATTGGCCGATCGCATGAACGCCCGTATCGGTTCGGCTGCTGGCGTAAGCTTTCACACCTGATTCGCCAGTCACCTCCTGCAGCGCGGACTCCAAGCAAGCTTGCACTGTTGGTTGATCCGGTTGCCGCTGCCAGCCAAAGTAAGCCGAGCCATCGTAGGCCACTGTCAGACGATAGGCCTTCAATGCGGTCGGCTGGCTCGCCGGCGCATCAGATGGTTCAGGCCTAGAAGCCGACGGATCTCGTTCCACGTCAAGCGGACACATTGGTATAGCGATCCGCCAGTAGCTTTCCGATCTGGACGGCGTTGGTCGCCGCCCCCTTCCGCAAGTTGTCACTCACGCACCAAAAGCTGATCCCGCAAGGTTCGTCGAGGTCTTTCCGCACTCGACCTACGAATACGTCCGGCGCGTCCGCACAATCCACCGGCATGGGATATTGCTGGTTGCTCAGATCGTCCAGCAGCGTCACGCCGGCGGCATTTCGAAACAAGTCGTTGATCTCAGACAATTCCAGCGGTTGCTCCGTTTCGCAATAAATCGACTCGCTGTGACCGATCTGCACCGGCACGCGGACGCAGGTGGCATTGACCGCCAAGCTGTCGATCCCAAATATCTTCCTGGTCTCGTGAACCATCTTGACCTCTTCCGAGGTGAAGCCAGCTTGTTTGTGAGAGCCGATCTGCGGTATCAAGTTGAACGAGATGTCGTGCTGGAACATCTTGGGCTCCATCGGTTGACCACTCAACCGACCTTGCGTGGCACGAGTCAGCTCCTCTTGAGCCGCCAACCCGGCACCGCTAACCGCCTGATACGTGCTAACGATGATTCGCTTCAAGCCGGCCGCATCCAGCAACGGCTTCAGCGCGACTACCATTTGCGTGGTGCTGCAGTTGGGACTGGCAATGATGCCCTGGTGAGCATCGATGGCTTCCGGATTCACCTCTGGAATCACCAGTGGGACTTGGGGGTCCATCCGAAAGAAGGCGCTCTCGTCCACCACGATGGCGCCCCGCTCAACAGCCCACGGCACGAACTCCGCAGCCACATCGTCCGGGGTACTGGCAATGACCACGTCGACGTCGTCGAAGGCCTCCGGACACAGCAATTCGACCTGATGTTCTTGGCCATCAACGACCAGAGTATTGCCGGCCGAACGGCTCGAAGCCAGCAGCTTGAGACGCTCGTAGGGTAATTGCTGCCGCTGTAGCTCATCCAGGACGATCGTGCCCACGGCACCGGTAGCGCCCACAACGGCCAAAGTCTTGATCACGATACTTGTACCCTTGGAAAAAGGTTTGCTCAGTCGACGGGTCGCTGGCGAGCAGGATTTTCAACACGAATCCACTGCAAGATGACTGTCTCGTCGCTGAGTAGGAGTCTACTTGACCGGACTACGGACGCAAACCCAATGTTCGCGGGCTCCGACGGGGGTTTCCGACGTGGCAGCCGACAGGCTAGACACCGCCGTCTTACGCTCTTTCAATAGGGGGCCGGCAGCGCGGCCGCAGCAGTTAGGGGCTGACGGGCGCCAGCGGTAGCCGGCGCAGGCGGCAAATAGTTGGTGGTTTCTTCAAAGAAGGGATCGTTGTTGGACGTGGCTTCAAAGAACTCATCGGCCAGCGTTTGCGACACCAGTTGCGGTTCCGACCATTCGGTCACCAAGTAGAGATTGGATTTATTGTTCAGTTCGGTGACTTCCGTGTCCGAACGGCGCTGCTCCACCTGGTAAAGCCAGTAGGGCAAGTCGGCCGGTGCCTTCCCGACAATAACGCGGGCGCGAGTCGGCAAGAGGCCCGACTGGTTGGGAGACTGCAGTTGGACGTCCGTGGGCGCGTGGGCCCGCACGCGCGGTGGCACACTAGCCAAGCGGCCGCTCAACACCCACACCTCCCGGCCCGCATGCTGGCCTTGCCGGATCTCCGTCCATTCGTATTGCTGACACAATTTGCGGAGCGCCTCTGCCTGACCGCCGATGGCCAAGTACATGGACACGGTTGGATCCAAAATCGACGTGTTGTTGATGACCAGCCGCTCTCGGACCTTGTCCAAATCCACAATCGTGCGCCGGCGCACTCCACCGATGTCCTCGATCGTGTGCAAGCGTTGTCCGTCGCTGATTTGCAGCAACGAGTTCATCGAGTCGCCGGCCGGAAATTGCAAACTCAGCTTCAGTTTGCCACTGCCCTCCCCTGCCCGCACGTACTTGCCAAACCCGGACACTCGCAGCTGGTAGACGTCGATCGATTGCCGAACTTTGCAAA
>JANQOL010000399.1 GCA_028289675.1 Pirellulaceae bacterium | reverse complement strand
GCAACAAGATGAAGCCCAACTGGTTGGCGGCCAAAGCGTTGTCCGGAGCTAGTGCTAACGCCGTGCGGTAGTAGGTAGCCGCTCGGGTGCGGAGAGCTTCCCAATCGGAGCTGCCACCGGCACCGTCCGCGTTGTCAGCTTGGGCTTGATAGGTTCTGCCAAGGGCATACAGGACGTCGGCGCCCCAGCTGTGATACTGGGCGGCCTCAATTATCTTTTCTTGGGCGTACAGCTGATAATGCTGGGCGGCCGCCAGGGGCGCCAGCTCCGACAGATCAGCGTGCTTCAGTACTGGTGTTTCGTGAGATTCGATGATGCGTTGCAGCAAGGTGGCATCGGTCGACAACCGCTGCGTCAAGTTGAAATCGCGAGCTTCCTTGAGCGCTTGTTGGGCGGCCAACCACGCGGGCTCGCTCTGGTAGCGGTTGTCCAACAGGTCCAGAACGCGGACCAAGTGCAACATGGCTTCTTCGGCTTCGGCCCGCGCCGAGAAGAAGGCGTTGCGCTTCAATAGAGATTCGCAATTAGCGATGTGCTGGCTGAGGCGCTCGCCGACAGCCTGCCAGCCGGGTGGCGCGTCTACCGGCTGTACGGATGCGCCGCCGCCAACGGGGCGACGGCCCGAAGCGATGATCTGGCTGGATACCAATGAGGCCAACTGTTCGCGCCGCAGTTCGTCTTCGCTCTTCGTCGAACGAGGCGTCTGCTCGGCACGAGGGTGCATCACCGGGCCCGAACTGGGCTGCACTTTGACTTGCGGCATCGACGATTCAAAACGTAGCGTCTGAGATGGTAGACTACGCGCTGGGGCAGCCAGTCGTAGCGCTTCTTCATTGGGTGCCGGCAGTTGGTCCGTGGCTCTGGATTCGCGCGTCACCCACCGCAGATTGGCGCCAGGTTCTTCACTGGACGCCGGGCCTTCACTGGCTGCAGCGTGTGCACTGGCCGCCGGCGGTCGAACCAAAATACTTTGCGTGGGAGCTGGTGCGACCGGTAGGGCCGTTGCGGCAGCCGACGCACGCGCCTGACGCAACTTAGGCTGGGTAATGAATCCGTCCCCGGCCAAGCTCACTGAGGAAACGCCGCCTAACAGGGCGGCTAAGGCCCACCGGAGTCGTTGGCGGGAGGCGGTTTTTTTCGAGCTCAACATCGTCGGTGTTTTCTTTCGTTCGAGCCAGCCTACGTGTTGCCGGTGATGAACCGATCAGGCAGGTGCGTTTCCGACGTCAGGAACCAGATTGTCGCTACGACAGGAACATCGCCTGCAGGGTAGAATCGGTAGTGAGGGTTGTGAGCTCGCAACCTGTGCCGAAACAAAAGACCAGAACGACCAATTCGACATTGGCATTCCGAATAACCGGAATATCTTTCCAGCCAGGGACCAGAGAGCGTCCCAGAGTATCCGGGCGCGAAAAAAAACCCGAGTCCATGAAGACTCGGGTTTATCTCGCTTAGCTTCTAGACGCCGGTTACCGATCAAGCACTCTGATTGCTAGCAAAACTGGTGTCGACAAATGTCTCCGGCTTGCGAGCATTGGTCGGCAGTCCAGCTTCCTCCAGCACTTGATTCAACGCGTCTTGGGTCTTGCCGACAAACGCGTCGCGCGTTCCACCTGGCTCGGCCAGTCGTCCCATTGGGCTGACCGGCACGTTGATGCCGGCTGCTGAAAGCTTGGAAATGTAGGCCACGTTGTTGATGACACCGGTCGAGCCTGGCAGCAGGCAGTCGCCTTGTGTGGCCGCGGACGGGGCGACTCCCTCAACACAGTCTGCCAGACGCACGGTCAAGACACGATCCAGCCCCAGGTCCTCCAGCTGTTGTTCCGTGCCCGCGCCGCAGAACCAGTTCCAGCTGTCAAAAACGATGCCAACGTTCGAGCAGGATTTGACCAGGGCGACAAAGTTCTCCACGTCTTGCACGAACTTGAACTGTTTAGGCTCTTCATCGGCTTCCGCCACGGCTCGGAAAGAAAGTGCCACACGGATTTCTTCTTTGCTGAAGATGGCCGCGATCTCATCGATTCGTTTGCGAATGACCTCGAAGTATTCCGGATATGGCAGGCGGTCAGTGGCATGTGGAACCGCCAGAAATGCGGTCGTCGCTTCGGCTCGATGAGCAATTTCAGCCGCACTGTTCAGCAGCGCCAACTGTGCGGCGTAGGCCTCATCATCTGCGTCCAAGTCGATCGGAGCTTCGAACCCTCCAACTTTCAACTTGGAACTCGTCAGAAACCGGGCGGCGTTCTCGAATGAGCTGCGCTGACAGCGTTTGACCATGTCCGCAATATCCAGGTCGATCCCCCGAAACCCGTAGGTCAGCGCCAATTCAATGATCTCGCTTTGTCGTCCAGTGATTCCAAGCAGTTCGCAGTTGAGGTTCTTATACACTGATGGCTCCGTATGGCGTGGATGCTCTTCCGTAGTGATTCTAGGTGATTGGCTACTGGGCGGCGCAAAAATGGCCACCGGCAACCAAGTCATTGAAGTATGCCACAACACCCCGAAATCCAACAGGGGCCCGACCGGCTTCCTGGGCCGCCGAAGAGCCGCCGGTGCGCACCGCGCGGACGCGGCGACACAGATCATGATGGATGTGATTAGCAACCCAGCTCGAAGACGGCCGGTTGCCCTGCGGTGCACGGCTTACGGAGCACGCTTACGAAGCTTGCGTTGCAGGGAGCGTCGATGGATTCCCAATCTGCGGGCGGCCTCGGAAATGTTGCCGCCACAGTCTGCCAAGATCCGGTGAATATGCTCCCATTCCGCTTGGGCTAGCGTTGGCACGGGAATGTTCTCTTCCGGTTGCGGCACTTCCAATTCAGAGCCACCACGAGCAAACGCGTTTAGAATGTCATCGACGTCGGCCGGCTTGGGCAGAAAGTTAATGGCACCCATGCGAATGGCGTCGATTGCCGTGGAAATCGATCCAAACCCCGACAAAATCAGGAACTTCGTGGTCGGACTCATAGATCGCAGCGTTTGCAGTAGAGCCGTCCCCGGCTTGCCTGGCATTCTCAGGTCCAACACGGCCAACTCCGTGGGCTCTTGCCGGAATACCGCGACCGCTTCGTCGTAGTTGCTGGCCGCCGCGACGCGAAATCCGCGTTCCTGGAAAGCCATGGCCAAGCGATCTCGCAGCACGATGCTGTCATCGACCAGCAAAATGCTATGGCCGGTGAAGTCGGTATCCGGGCTGGTTGAATTGGCTTGATCCGCTGGACTAGATGTCGCCGTCATGACACGTTCCCACACTCTCTTGATGTTCTACTTGCAACCCTCTCCAGAGTTTCCCACAGGGTTCTAACTGCCGTTTCGACTAAAAGCTTAACAGAACATTCTCGGCCGTTCGGCCTTTCTCGGTGGGAAATCATCGGATCTTCGGCCGCCGACGTTGCCTGTGACATATTGCTGCACCCATCATGGTCGGTTGATGGGTAAAGTCACACTGGCTGTGGTACCCCGACCGGCCTGGCTTTCAAAGTGTAATTCGCCATCCAGTCGACGGATTACGTTTTGAGTCAGGTACAGCCCCAGGCCCATACCGCGACCGGGCTCTTTGGTAGTGAAGAAGGGTTCGACGATTCGCTCCAAGACCTCTGCTGTCATGCCATGGCCCGCATCGACAACCTGCAATTGCCAGTGGCCATCATCGGCGTCAGCCAACAAGTCAACTTGTTGTCTCTCCGGTTGCGTTTGATCTGCGGAGGCGTCCAGCGCGTTCTGCAACAGATTCCGCAGCGCCTGGGCAATGGCTTGGACGGGAAGCATGCCGCTGACGTCCCGAATTTGCGGTGGGCACGTGACTTTCACGCGTTCGGGCTGGCGAAGTCCGAGCAACGACTCGGAGATCAGGTCCCCGATCGAGATCGAACGCAGGCCCTCTCCGGCCGCCTCACCGGCCGCGCTGGTCATGCGGTCTAAAATCTGCCGACATTGATCCAGCTCCGATCGAATTAGAACCACATCCTGCTTGGTCGACGCGGGCGCCTGGTGCTTGTCCAGAGCGCGGCTCAGCTCTTTGGCGACGACCGCGATGGTGCTCAACGGCGAAGCCAACTCATGGGCCGCCCCAGCCGCCAAGGTTGCCAATCCCTCCAGCTGACGGTTTCTGATGCGGGCGTCTTCGGCGTCTTGCAAGTCACGTTCGCGCTGCCGTAGTTCGCCCGTCAACATCGCGATAAAGTACGTGATGATGCCGCTACAGGCCGCAAAGGACACCAGAAAGCCTAGCTTGGGAACCGTCCAAATCGACTGGCTATCGGTAGCCGTGGCCTCCAAACTGGCGCTGCTTAACAAATCGATGGGCATGGCTCGGACCTGCAGCAAGGTCACGCCGGCGACAGTGGCCAACCACACCGCCCATGCCCAGGCTGGAGTCACGATGGCCCCCGCCACCGCGATGTTGACGAAGTAGAACAAGGCGAATGGATTGGCAATGCCGGCGGACAAATACAACATGCCCGTCAGGACGGCGATATCGGACAGCATGAGTCCCGACACCACATGTTCGCCGGGCAATCGATCGTTACCCGACAGGCCGCCGCGGCGCAGATGCCGCAGCCACAACCAGTAGGCCGTGTTCGTGGCGGCCGTGACACCTACCAGCGTCAGCAATTCCACAACTGGCAGGGTGATACCCAGTGCCCAAACGACGACCGACATCGTCAACAATTGGCCGGCCACCGCGACCCAACGCAGTTGTAGAAACCAAATGGCCGTGTCTAGAGTGGGACGCGCGTTGACCTTCGGATGAATTAGTGGTGCGAGTGCCATGGTCAATATTCACCGGCGAGAGCCGTGCGCACGAGGTCCTGGGAACCTAGTGGGCGAGTAGTGCTAAATACCTCGCCAGCGGCAAACCCCGCTGCGGAACCCGTTGCCGATGCTACGCCTTGAACGCGGTCCAACACGTGTTGCTTTTCGGGAGGAAACTGAGTTTTGTAGCAGCGAATGGCGGAGAGCTTCTGCTCTATCGTGTCCGACACATCCACGGTGAATTGGCCACCAAACTCGGCAGCGCCAGGCGGCCCCAATCCGAGGTGGAAGTACAGTTGACGATCGATGGTATGGACCGGTAGACCATCGAAATGCTCATCCCACTTGGTCAGACGCGAGTAAAA
>JANQOL010000638.1 GCA_028289675.1 Pirellulaceae bacterium | reverse complement strand
CGGTTCCCCAAGTTGTCCGATCCGGTCCATGCATCGATGCGAGAAAGCTCCATCACATGACTTCAATTTTCGGATCCACGGACTCAGCTGCCGACAGGGCGATGGTGTCCACTCAGGATCCTGTGGGGGCAGGCGGAGGCGTCTATTTTCTCGCCAACGATGTCATGTTTGACATGGTGGTCGCCTTTCTCAATAGCTTTCGCCATCACCATCCCTGTTCCAAGTTGTGTCTGATTCCCTACGACGATCAGTTCGACCAGATAGCGAGTCTCAAGCACCATTTTGAGTTCTCCGTCTTCGACGACCAAGAACAACTGAACCGTTGCGACGCGATCAGCGTTCGGTTTCACGGCAAGATCAAAGGTGCTTACCGCAAGCTGTGTGCGTGGTCAGGTCCGTTTGAACGGTTTGCGTACATTGACGCCGATACCGTGCTCCAGTGCGACTTGCGTTTTGCATTCGCGGAACTGGGAGCCGCCGACATCGTGACCTCGTCCTCCCATCTGGCAGACAACCTGCGCTGGGTTTGGAAGCCTAGTGTGGTGCACAGCCATCTGAGTGGCCAACAGATAGAGTTTGCCGCCAGTACGGGCTTTATCGTGTCGCGCCGCGGCGCGCTGGAGTTTGACTGGATCTTGAATCAAGTCGACAGTGCCGTGGCATTGAAGGAGCACATGGTGCTGAAATGTATGGAGCAGCCGTTTCTGAATTATCTGATTGTGACCAGCGGCCGGCGCTACACTAGTCTGCTGCAGTTGGTGAAATCAGGCGCGCGTCCGCATCTACCGCTCGAGTTTTGGGCGGGCTCTACTGCGGGAGTGCTAGAAGACGGACGACTCAGGTATGCATCGGAGCAGCCCATTTTTCTATTGCATTGGGCGGGTGGCTGGCGAAAACACGCGTCGTTGACCGAGCTGCCCAATAAGGAGCTCTGGCTAAAGTACCGCAACGCGCATCCCGCAATTCCGTCTTTTGAATGAGGCTACGTGGCCATTCGCTCTGCGAATGGCCACGTGAGTGAAGACCACCTCTAAGGCTGGGCTGCTGGTAGGACATTCAGCCAGATCGGCGCGCTGCAAGGATTACCCTTGGTCTCGCTGCGCAAATGAAACTGTCGGCGGCCGGGAGTGACTTTAGGTGCTGCTGTGATAAAGAATTCACGTTCACTTTGTTGTTCGGTAATTAGCAGGCCGTTCAGTCCAATGTTATCCACAAACGCGCCGTGTGGTAGGTTGCGCCCTGAATCGTCTTTGCCAAATCCAATGCGGGCGGTAAAGCCATTTCGCTGAACGAGTACCTTAGCGGACACGGTCTGACCGGGACGAATCGACAACTCGTCTAGCTCGCGGGTGTCGTCTTCGGCGTCCACCAGCTTCAGTCGTAACTCGTCTAGCTCGACGATGGACAACTGCAACGTCTGCTCAAGCTCGCGCACAACCTCCTGGCCATTGATGTGCCCCCGAGCGGTCAACCGAATGGGTTGGCCTGACGATTCAGTTTCGCCTTCGTCTTGAGCATCCGAAGACGGTGTGACGGCTGCGGAGGCAGTCGCATAAACGACACCCAGCGCCGACTGCTGGCCGGCTTCGATGATCAATGGATTCGTGGCAATCACTCCCGCGGGCAGTCCCTCCAAACTGACAGAGATCGGACCATCCCAGCCATCAATTCGATTGGCAGAAACCTTCCACTCGCGACCACTACCTGGTGGGACCTTTAGTTCTTGTCCACTCACCGACAGTTCGAAGTCGGGTTGTGGCGCACGAATATCTAGCTGGTAGGCGTACGCGTCACCTCCAAATCCGCGCGCGTCCCGTATGCGCAAGTAATAGTCGCCGGTGCGCGGAGCAGTAAACGTCAGCCGCGAGTCCTTGCCTCGGCGGCGAAGTGGATCGTCGTCGTTTTCGTAGTAGATGGGGAAGACGGGCAGTCCATTGGGTAAGGCCTCCATTCCTGGCGCCAATTCACGCACAATGTAGGCGGGTTCTCCCAGAGCATGAGAAACAGGCGTCGTGCCGAAGAACGTATGCCGCTTGCCCGCGCCAGGGTAAACGCGAAATCCGGAATCCGGTCCACGCGGATAATGCCACAACCGCGTCACTTCGCCACTTGAGTACAGGAATTCGTCCAATTCCATGTCTTCCCATTTGTGCATTCGAAAGTCATCGCTGGTGGAACTGTCTTTGCCGCGGAACGTGAAGTACGATTCGAGGACTGCTTGCAATCGGGTTCGCAGCACGGGCTGGCCCTGGTCGTCCAGGACGTCAATCCGGCTGTCTAGCGGAGAATCTTGACTTGCCGCAGTTACTTCGATCACCCAAGTCTGTCCAGCATCGGCTTGAAAGTGGAATAGATCCACATCCGCAAATCCTGGGGCCGCGGGCTGCGACTCATCTTCGGGAGCAATCTTGCCTGCCACCGTCACCGGCAGTTGGACGGCTACCGCTTGCTTCAGAGTTTGGTTCGGTTCGGTGTCTTCGGCACGGTGGGTTGTCATATCGGCGCCGCTGTCGACGGAGCTCGCTGCGATTTCGGACGCCGGTTCACGTCTCTGAAGATGGGATTGTTGAGCTTGCTTGAGCGCAGCCCGTTTTAGCGGTGTAACAGCGCCCTTCAAATCGACAACACGTCCCCAAACCGCGCCCTCGGAGGCTGGAGACAGACACACCGCCACCGGAGCTTCTTGTAGTTGAGCGATGGGCCCGCAAGGTTCGAGCTGATCGATGGTCCACAGTTTTACCGTTTGATCGTCCGAGCAACTGATCAAGTAGTCGTCGTCTAGCAATCGCAGCTGCAGCACGTCGGCCTCGTGCGCGTAGCGAGTGACCAACATGGGGCTGATCGATGGCCGGTCCGTGGCGATCAGCGACCATTTTCGTATTTGGCGATCAGCGCCGGCTGCCAAGATGGACTTGCCGTCGCGAGTAAACCGGACACAGCGCATCTCTCCCTCCGGCTGGCCCAGTGTGTCCAGGCGTTGGCCTTCGGGGATCGTCCACAGTTTGACGGTTTGGTCGGCACTGGCAGAAGCCAACACCTCGCTACCGGGATGAAAATCCAAATCGTAGATGGCACCGTTGTGCCCGCTGAATTCGGCGACACGTTCACCGGACGCTACGTTCCACAAGATGACTTGGCGATCATAGCCGCCCGAGGCTAGCCACTTGCCGTCGGGGCTAAGGGCAGCGCAGTAGACTGAGTCTTGGTGGCCCACAAAGCGAGATACCAGTTCGCCGGACTGACTATCTAGCAACACAATTTCCCCTGAGACTCCGGTCACGCCGCCTCCGGCGACCAGTAGCTGGCCATTCGGACTCAGGCGCAGGCAGTTGATCTTGCCGGCCAGTTCGGCTGCGATCCACTCTGTTTGTTCAGTATCGGTGTTGAGGGCTTCCACGCGCCCCAGCTTGCCGACAATTAATCGAGAGCCGGCCATGCAGGCGGCACCGACATAGTGGTGCGCTGGCGAAGCGGCCATGAGTCGAGGTGCCGGCAGACGAGTGCGACTTGTGGGCTGGCCGCGGTGTGCACCCGCGCGGATCCACTCGCGAATCAGTCGAATCTCGGCGGCACTGGGGGCCGGCTCGCCTTCAGGCGGCATGCTCGGTTCAACTTCTCCGTTGATAATCTGCAATAACCGGCTTTGGGCGGGCTGACCTGGTACCACGACGGGCCCAGCCGATGTGCCTGCGTCCAGTGCTGACCAGGTATGCAACGAAAACTCGCCCTCCCGATCTTCCGCATTGTGGCAGCCCGCGCAATACTTCGTCAGCACGGGAGCCACGTGTTGGCTGTAGGACAATTCGTCTTGCCCCGACAGCCGGCCTGCCGTCAATGGTACAAAACATAGACAGGAGAGTACGATGAGGTACCAACTACGCATCGGTTGAATCCGCCATCAAGGTTTCGAAGATGTGGGCGCGGGGAATTATTCTCTATTCTAAACCAAGCCGGGACGAATTGGGCTATGTCATCCAACCACGATCGCCGATGTTCCAGGGGCAGAGTCATGCGTGCAGTCAACTTGATTCGGTTCGCTGGCGCGGCTGTACTGGCGTTGTCATGGACCACGACCAACAGTCTGGGGCAACCCTCGGACTTGGTCATCCGAGGTGCTCAAGTATTGCAGTGCAATACAGACATGGATTTGTCCAGTGCGGTAGCGGTGCGGGATGGCCACATTGTGTATGTCGGCGAGACGGGGCAGCTAGACGGCTGGATCGGTGAGTCCACGGTTGTTGTCGACGCGGAAGGCAACACGCTAATTCCAGGCTTGATTGACAGCCATCTTCATTTCGCCGGCTTAGGCCACGCCTTGCAGATTCTCGACCTCAACGAAGCGCCTTCGTGGGCGGCGATTGTGGAACAAGTGACGCGCGCCGCGCGGGTCCTGCCGCCGGGAACGTGGATTGAAGGTCGAGGCTGGCACCAATCCAAGTTTGTCACGCCCGCCGATCAACAGGTCGACGGCTATCCTCATCATCGCCAGCTAAGTGCGGCGGTGCCCGACCATCCAGTATTGTTGACTCACGCCAGCGGGCACGCCGTGTTTGCCAACCAGGCTGCTATGCAGCGGGCTGGTGTCAAAGCGGAGACGTCGGATCCGCTCGGCGGCGAGATCCTCAAGGACGATCAAGGGATGCCGCTGGGCGTATTCCGCGAGAACGCGGCCAGGATGATCACACGCGCGATGGCCCGTGATACTCGGCCGCGCAACCAAGAGGATCAACTCGACCGGCTGCGGAAAGAAGTGCAGTTGGCCGGCCAAGCCTGCTTGCGGTACGGCATTACCTCTGTCCATGACGCCGGCAGCAGCTTTGCCACCGTGGACCAATTGGCTCAGCTGGCGGCCGAAGGTCAATTGCCGGTTCGATTGTACGTCATGGTTCGCGAAGGCCCGGCTGCGCTACGAGCCCGATTGCCGCAAGCTCGGCTGGCGGGTGTCGGTGACGGATTCTTGACAGTTCGCAGCGTCAAAGTTTCGATTGATGGAGCGCTCGGGCCGCATGGAGCCTGGTTGTTGCGGCCGTACGCGGATCTGCCTCAGTCGTCAGGATTGAATACCATTCCGATAGACGACTTGGTCGAGATTGCGCACTTGTGCCGCCAACATCAGTGGCAACTGTGTGTGCATGCCATCGGAGACCGTGCCAATCGCGAAGTACTCGACGCGTTTGAAAGCGGATTGGGCGACCAAGTCCAGAGTGACCATCGCTGGCGAATCGAGCACGCTCAGCACTTGTCGGTCGAAGACATTCCACGTTTCGGTCGGTTAGGAGTGATCCCCGCCATGCAAGCCAATCATTGCACCAGCGATGCGATTTTTGTGCCTCGTCGCTTGGGGGAACGGCGCAGTGCTGAAGGAGCCTACGTGTGGCGCTCCTTGATTGACTCCGGCGCCATTATTCCCAACGGCACCGATGCGCCGGTGGAATCCGTCGACCCTCGCGTGAGCCTCTTTGCCGCCGTCACTCGACAACTTGGCAACGGACAACAGTTCTATCCCGAACAGTGCATGACGCGGCGAGAAGCGCTGTTGAGTTACACCCTGTGGCCTGCGCAGGCTTCGTTTCAAGAGTCTGAAGTGGGTTCCCTAGAAGTCGGCAAGCGGGCCGACTTCGCGATGTGGGATACCAATTTGCTCAACTGCGCACCCGAAGAGATCTTGGACGCGAACGTACTGCGCATCTGGTTGGGTGGTCAGGAGATCCAGTTGGAACAATGACTGAGTGACATTTCGCCGGTTAAGCGACTGACGATATCACGGTGACTCGTAACCTTTGCGTTCTTGCCGAGGCGTCAACGGAGGCGGTTCGATTCCGTGAGCTCGCAGCTGTTGATACACGGCTTGTAGAGTCGCCGCGGCCGGTTTGAAGTTGCCTGGGCGATGACCTTCGGCGATCAGAGTGGGGGTCCAGCCGTGTTTGTTTTTTTGATTCCAGATTTCCGGCTTGGCACCTCGCTCCCCCAACAACTGAATGACTTGGGGAAGGCTCTTATAGGCGGCACCGTGCATGGCCGTTTCGCCATTGTCATCGACATGGTTTACGTCAGCCCCCAACTCCAGCAGCAACTCGACCGCCTCTAGCGCCTCTGGCTCGGTACCAGCCTCCTCTCCAGGGGCCAACGTGCCAATGCCGGCCGCAACCATGAGAGGCGTACAATTGTCGGCATTGCCCAGCAGCGGGTCGGCACCCAACTCCAGCAGCAACTTCATCATCGGAATATCATCGCGGCGAGCGGCGAACATAAACGCGGTGGCACCCTTATGATTCATCTTGCCGCGCCCCGACTTGCCTTTCGACAGCCGCTCATTGACTCGGGCACCATGCTCGACCAAGTCTCGAATCAGCTGCAAACTGGTCCGGCGACCGGAGCCGATCGGCGCCGGAGCGCCGTCGACGTTGTCGCCGCGCGGCGGCTTGCGCACCCAAGTCAAATTGTGCAGCGGCGTGAAGCCACAGCGTTGATCATTGGGATTAGCTCCGGCTGCGAGCAGGTCATGGGCCAGGTCAAAGTGTCCATTCTCGATCGCCAAGTGCAGGGCGCTCATTCCACGTCTGGCATGGCGTCCGCCGGTATTCTCAGGGTTCATTTGCTCATTGACGTCCGCACCGGCCGCCAGCAGCGCTTGGACCACATCCGGCCGCCCTTCGCGGACCGCGAACATCAGCGGCGAAAACCCGGATTTCAGCGTTGCTTCAAAGTCAGCGCCGGCACGAATCAGCTCCCCGACGACCGGAGCGTGTCCCTCCGCCGCAGCCCACATGATGGCCGTTTGCTTGCGGCGATCGCGATGCGCAACTTTGGCTCCGTGTTCCAGCAACAGCTGAACCGTGCGCAAGTTGCCGGTACGAGCGGCGATCATCAGCGCCGATTCTTGACCGCGCAGCGCGACGTTGGGATCGGCGCCGGCGCTCAGCAAGATATCGACGAGGTCAGGTTGGCCATGTTCGCAGGCAATTGTTAGCGCTGGTATGCCGTATTTGGTCGTCGCGTTGGGATTCGCGCCGGCGGCCAACAGCCGGCGAACCCAATCTGGCGAATCGTGAAACGTAGCCCAGTGCAACGCGGTCATGCCGTCCGCTTGAGCCGCATCGATGTTCGTACCCTCGCGCAGTAGCTCGTCGATGCGCGGCCGATTCTGTTGCTCCACGGCGTCGGCCAACAGGGACTTCCTGTTTGGCCCGCGTTCATCTCCGCCGGCTGGACCAACGCTCAGCAAGCAGACAACCACCGCAAGACATCGCGTTCGCCAAAACGAAGGACTCATCAAAGTTGGCCTTTCTCTGCTTGCATGACCATTTTTCTGACGCTTCGTGTTGGTATTTGTTGCCATCCGCCAAAATTGGCGTGCCCAACTCGGGCTTGCAAAAAAAAATGTCACCTCGGAAAAACAAACACGCTAGATCGACAGTGGTGCGAACAGTTCGTCGACATGTCCGGTACTGTCGGCGAACGATTCGACGGGGACGCCCACCTTGTTGAGCAAAGTCAGGTGCAGGTTGGCGAGCGGCTCGGGATGCTCGTACCGAATGTGACGACCGCCTTGCATTTGTCCGGCGGCGCCGCCGGCGACCAGGATGGGCAAGTTCTGGTGGTCATGCACGTTCGGATTGCCCATGCCGCTGCCGTACAACAGCAGGCAATGATCAAGCAACGAGCCGTCACCTTCAGGTGTCGCCTTGAGACGTTCTAAGTAATAGGCAAACAGCGACACGTGATACTGATTGATCTTGGCCACTTTGGCGACTTTTTCCGGATTGTTTCCGTGGTGAGTCAACGGATGATGGGCCTCGGGCACGCCGATCTGCGGATACGTGCGGTTACTGGTTTCGCGGGCCAGCTGGAACGTGATCACGCGAGTCACATCGCCTTGCCAGGCCAATAGCTGCAGGTCGAACATCAACTTGGCGTGATCGCCATAATCGGCTGGCACACCGACGGGTCGGTCCAGATCGGGTAGAGGATTCTCTTGGGCCGTGGCATCCGCTTTTTGAATCCTGCGTTCCACCTCGCGAACACTGTCCAAATAGTCTTGCACCCGACTGCGGTCACTGGCGCCCAGCTGACGATTAAGCTGAGCCAGATCTTCGGCGACGGAGTCCAGCAAGCTCGCGCGCCGTTGCAAAGCGGCTCGCCGTTGTTCGGTGGATCCGCCCTCTCCGAACAAACTTTCGAACACCAGTCGTGGATGCGCTTCGGCGGGCAGAGGAGTCGTGGGCGATGACCAGGACAGATTGTTTTGATAAACGCACGCGTAGCCGTTGTCGCACTGGCCAACAATGGACAGCAAATCCATGGCCAGTTCCAACGATGGTAGTTGGGTCTCTTGCCCAATACTCTGTGCGGCAATCTGATCGGCGGTCGTACCCAAATAGTAGTCGGTACTCTCAGTGCGCTTGGCCGTAGCGGCACTTAAGAAGGCGGCGTTCGAAGTAGCGTGTGTCCCGGGATACGCGTTGCGCAGTTCCAGACCACTGACCACCGACACGTGTTCTTTAACCGGCGCCAACGGGCTCAACGTGGGTGAAAGCTGGTCCAAGTTGTCACCGGATAGTCGCCACCGCGAGATGTCGCAGCCCATCGGCATGTAAATAAATCCCAGTCGCCTCAGTTTGCTGGGGTTGACGACGGTGGCGGCCGTGGCCGTCATCGAAGGCACCATGGCATCCAGCAAGGGTAGCGCCATCGAAGCGCCGATGCCGCGCAGCAGCGTGCGACGTGGAAGGGCTTTCTTGGTTACAAACATGCTACGGAGTCTCTGCTTTCGGTGTAGACGGTTTTTTGCCATATGAGCCACGATCATGGTCGAGGGTGCAAACCATGTGTCTGTGCGATTTCCACTAGTGCATCTCTTTCCATTGAAACGGAGGACTCAGTGCGATGCCAGTAATCAGTGACGACAGTCGATAGCCGCTAGGCTGAGCGCGACGAACAATTTCCCGAACCGCCGCGCCATCCAAGGGCTCAACGCCGCGTCCGAGCGCAAAGGTCATTAGTTTTTCAGTGAGAGTCGTCACAAACCACTCGGGTTCTTGAATGAGAGCCTCTTCCAGGCCGGCCACGCCCGCAAACTCGGAACCGTCCGGCAGGCCTCCCGAGACGTCCAATGCCCTACCCTGTTCGACATCTCGCCAGCGACCAATGGCATCGTAGTTCTCGAGCGCGAAGCCGACGGGATCCATAATGCGGTGGCAGCCCGCGCAGGCCGCATGATCGCTGTGCGCCGCCAGTCGTGAACGCAGTGGTAAAGTGGCATCCACGGAGTTCTCATCCAAGGTCGGCACGTTGGGCGGTGGCGGAGGAGGTGGCGAACCCAACAAGTTCTTCAGCACCCAATGACCGCGAATGACCGGCGAGGTGCGGGTGGCGTAACTGGTGACGGTCAAGATGCTGCCGTGCCGCAGGATGCCGCCGCGGTGGCTGGTGGGATCCAAGGCCACTGGCCGAAAATGGGACCCAAACACGTGCGGAATACCGTAGTGCTTGGCCAGGCGCTGGTTCAAATATGTATGGTCCGCGCGAATCAGCTGCAAGACGCTTAAGTCATCTCGCCATACTTCCTCGAAGAGTAACTCGGTTTCGCGGCGAAATGCCTGACGCAGATTGTCATCGAAGTCGGGAAACAGTCGGGCATCCGGAGTGATCGAATCTAGATTCCGCAGGTACAGCCACTGGGCGGCGAAGTTGTCCACCAAGTTCTTGGCCCGCCGATCGGCCAGCAGCCGCCGAACTTGCGACTCCAGCACGTCGGGATCGCGCAACCGTCCCTGCTCCGCCAGCTCCAGGAGACGCTCATCGGGCAAACTGCTCCACACGAAAAACGACAGCCGCGACGCCAGTTCGAGATCACTAAGGCGGCGCGGCGAATCACTCTGGTCTTCAGCGGCTGGTTCGATGCGAAACAAAAAGTGTGGGCTGACGAGAATGCAGCTGAGCGCGGCCTCGATGCCTGCTTCAAAGTCACCGGTGCTGGCCAACGCGTCTTGGAAGAACTGCATAGGCCGCTGCAAGTCATTGTCGTCGACCGGTCGGCGATAAGCGCGTCTGACAAACGCGCTCAGAATACGCTGAGCACACT
>JANQOL010000636.1 GCA_028289675.1 Pirellulaceae bacterium | reverse complement strand
GACTCCCGCTTGTTCGGCAGCTCGCTTGTTGGCGGGTGAATACTCATTGCCGTCGAACGACATGCGACCGGCTGAGGGAGTTACCAGTCCGGCGATCATCCGCACCAAAGTGCTCTTGCCGGCGCCATTGGCACCCAGCAACGCATGGATCGACCCTCGCTGAAACGACAGGTCGCAGTTGTTGAGCACAGTGACCGGACCATAGCGTTTCGTCAGTCCACGCACCTGCAGCAGATCCTGGCCGGGAGATTTCACTGGGATAATGACTCCGCCATAATGAGATCTACCGGGGTCTCGACATCGGCGGGTTCCTGGTCCGGGTTGCGCATCATCTCGAGAGCTGCCTCAATGCCATAGACGGCCAACTGGTCGCCGTGTTGATCTGCGGTCGCCAAAATCTTGCCGTCTCGAATCGCCTGCTGCACCGCAGTGATATTGTCGAATCCGACGACCAAGACGTCCTCGGTTTTCCCGGCGCTTTTCACGGCTGCCATGGCTCCAAGTGCCATGCTGTCGTTTGCGGCTAGGATTGCCTTGGCTGACGGATGCTCACTAAGCATTGATGAAGCGATGGTGTTGGCCTGGCTCATTTCCCATTCGGCAGATTGGCTGTCCACGATCTGGATTCCAGCCGCTTCCATGGCTGCCTTAAAGCCCTCGTGTCGCTGTTGAGCATTGAACGATGTCCGGATGCCTTCGAGGACGAGGACTTCATCGCCAGTGGCTAGTTTGTCGGCTAGGTAGCCGGCCACCGCCTGCGCGCCAGCTTTGTTATCGGGTCCTACAAACGGAATCGAAATACCCTCTTGGTCCAACACGCCTGAGTCGAGCCGATTGTCGATATTGACGATCGTGACGCCCGCCCGCTGGGCTTTGCGGAGCGCAGGAACGAGCGCCTTGGAGTCAGCGGGAGCAATCACGATGGCGTCCACGCCACTGGCCACCATTTCGTCAACCAGTGCGACTTGTCGACTGAGGTCGCGTTCATCCTTGATGCCGTTGACGATCAGTTCATATTCTTCCGAGTGTTCGTTTTGGTGGGCCTTGGCACCGTCCGCCATGGTCGAAAAGAACTCGTTGGCCAACGACTTCATGATCAGTGCAATCCGCGGTTTGCCTGCCGTCTCGCCTTGCGCACCCGCATTGCCAGCCAGGTTGGACCGCGTACCGGATTCCGAACTGCAGCCGGACAAGAGCGCCGCTAGCAGCAACAATAGGCTTCGTCTATTCACGTCTGTTCCCCCTCAATCTCCGAGACACTGTTCTGTCGCATGAATTCCAAAATCTCAAGGCGTTTGGCCAAGCTGGGTTGGGCTCCAGCTCGCGAGGCGGCTAAAGCGCCGGCCGCGTTGCCGAATTGAATAGCGTCCTGTAGTCGGTTGGTTTCGGACCAACGAACCGCCAGTGCTCCCGCAAAAGCATCGCCGGACGCCGTTGTATCAACTGCTTGTATCGGAAACGGGTCGACGATGGAGAATGCCTGGCCGTCGAAAAAAGCTGCTCCAGCGTCGCCAAGGGTGATGACCACTGCCTGGGCCCCGCGATCGTGCAACTGGCGGGCTGCATTCTCGATGTCGTCGATGTTGCCGAGGTCTAATTGAGTTAATGCGGCCGCTTCAGTGACGTTTGGGCAAATCAAATCGAGGTCGAGTAAAGCGTCGGGGATGCGCTCGGGTACAGGTGCCGGGTCAAGCACAACTTTGGTTCCAGCGCGACGCGCAATCTTCATCGCGTGCAAAACGGAATCGATTGGGATCTCCAACTGGAGCAGCAAAACGTCTGCTTCACCGATGACCTGTGCCGACTCGTCGGCGTCACTGACCGAAACGTGAGCGTTTGCACCGGGAACGACAACGATTTGATTTTCACCGTCGTCCGCGACTGCAATCATGGCAATGCCACTGGGCGTGTCCATGCAGGTCCTGAGCCGGCTGCAGTTGATTTCGTTCGCGAGTAAGTTGTTGCGCAAGCGGCTGGCTAAACCATCATCACCGACGCGTCCAAGCATCGTGACCTGACCGCCCGCCCGACATGCCGCTACCGCTTGGTTGGCGCCTTTGCCGCCTGGGATTTCCGCGAAAGAGCTGGCGATGAGCGTTTGCCCTGCCAGGGGTAGTGCAGTGCAGCGAGCGACCAAGTCCATGTTGATCGATCCGAAGACGGCTATGCGCGTTCCATTGGAGTTCAAACTACTTCTCCGAGCGATGAGTCGGCGGCTGACTCGACAGCTGGACCAGAGCTTCTGTCGTTCTCGGCCGCATATCATCGTCGATGATCAGATAGCGGTCGCGTCCGCCGGCCCGGGCCTGGAAGGACGTTAGGCCATCTTCGGCGACCGACACCGCGCCAGCCGGCGACAATTTGAAATAGCCACGGGCCGGGCGAATCGCGTGCAGGATGGAGGTTAAATCCCAAGTCGGCCGATTGTGTGGCGGCGGATTGTAGAGGATGTATGCTTCCGCCAGCGGGTGATGAGGAACGTAGTCGAAGTCTTGTTCAATGCTTTGGTGTGGATAAGTCAGTGATTTGCCGATCTCAAATCCGCTCCACACAATTGGCGTCGGCCACTGGGCGACCAGGCGTTGGGCGGACGGAATATCTTTGATGATGTTGTACTCGCGGTGGTCATACAACTTGCCTTGCGGGTCGCGGATCTGCGTAAACGCGCCCGCCATAATGGACAACAGTCTTACCTTCTTCCGGATCAGTTCTACGCCCGGAAGATCCGAGTGGCGGTCGGAGCTCGACGCTAGTAGGTTTGCCAGGTTGGTTGAGAATCCGACTTGCGCGACCACCACTGATCCGTCTTCTGCGCTGGCCAAGGCCTGACGCAAGACATCGACGGCGGCAGGTGCCTGGGTGCCCGACAGCAAGTCGTGTGGATATCGAAGTTGGCCATCGTCTTTTACTTGCGACAGACCATTGAATTTTCCTTCCTGGTTGGTCACGTCGCTTCGACAGACCCCAATCGGGATATCGCCTCGTCCATAGAACGTGTTGACCGAGTCTGCAAATGGAGCCGCGAACTCGTGATCCTTGGTAATCGTCACCGCCAGCAATTCGCATTCGCCACGCGATTGCAGGGCATGGATCATCCCGAGCGCCAAGACATCGTCACAGTCGTTTCCAATGTCCGTGTCGAATATCAGTGGGATTGGTCGAGGAGCCTGTGGCTCCGAATCCGCGTTCTGCGCCAACAATGTTGTTGTGTGCAGAGCAAAGAAGGCAGCGGCTTGCGCCACCATCAAGACTTGCCGTATGTAGTAACTCGTGGTTTTTCTACTCATGCTGTTTTGCAACTTTACTAATGGACTTGCGTTGGCGGACTCGGACATCGACCTGATGGATTTTGCAGCGTGGGCTGCGGCCGCTTTGAATACTTTGGATAATCAGTTCTCCCGCGCACTTTCCCAGCCGCGCGACGTCTTGGGTCACTGTGGAAACCGGGACTGCCATGAAGTCGGCGAAGGGAGAGTCATCGAAAGCCACAATGGACAGATCGTCTGGTACGCGCAAGTTCATCTCCTGAGCCACTCGCAATGCCCCAAACGCGTTGAGCATGCTGAACGCGAATAAAGCTGAAACTCTACGCTCAGGAGCCAATAAAACTCGGGCGGATTCGATACCGGACTGTTCGGTGTAGTCATCGCCGACAACTAAGTTGGGATCGAAGGCGAGCTGGGCCTCGGCAAGAGCTTGCCTAACGCCGTCGAGTCGCGCGCTGTTGGGCAACGTTCCGGGTAGCCCTTGCAACACACCGATGCGCCGATGGCCGCGGGAGGTCAACATGCGAATCGCCTGCTTGGCCCCATGAGCGTGCTTGGACGTCACTTGCACGAAGTCGGCGTCGGGAAAGGTACGATCGACCAGGACGACAGGTACACCAGTTTCTTTCGCGCGTAGCAGGTGTGTTGAGTCGACGCCGACGGGGCAAACAACAAGTGCTTCAACTTGCCGCGCCAACAACTCTTGCATCAACGTAGCTTCCCGGCTGGTGTGCCCTTGGCTGTCGGCCAGGATCACGGAGAAGCCCGCCTGTTCGGCAGCCTTGGTGACTTCACTGGCGATCGCCGCGAAAAACGGATTCGCGATGTCTGGAACGACAACGCCGACCAGCTCACTTCGCTTGAGCCGTAGAGAGCGAGCCACACGACTGGGGCGGAAGCCGAGTCGTTTGGCGGCAGCTTGGATCGCGTCTGCTGTCGATTGACTGATGCGGTAGGCGCTGGCCTGGCCGCTGAGCGCGCGCGAGGCCGTGGAGGGGCTTACACCAACTTCGGCCGCCACGTCATTCAGGGTCACCGTTTCTGGCACGCGAGGTACTTCCGAGAAGGCAAAGTCGTGGACCAAGTGCGTCGCACGCGAAAAACCACTTGCACAATCGATTGTGCACGGTATCATGCAGCTCGTCAAGCCGATCTGGTCGGGCTGCAGCCAGCCGCTGAAATTGGCGTACTGGCGAGAGTTTCGCAGTTGGTCATTCCACACGTTCACCAAGCATTTACTTCCTTGCCAAGAAGGTGACCGATGAACATCGCTCTGAAGTCCATCGTTTTCGCGACGCTGCTGATCGTCGTTGGGGTTCCTGGTTCAATGCGAGCGACGGCGCAAGAATCGAAGCCCAAGTTGATATTGGACGCAGACACCGCGAATGAGATTGATGACATGTACGCCATCGTGCGTATGTTGAATCAAGATCAGTACGAAGTACTCGCACTCTCGTCGGCACAGTGGATTCACTATCTGGCCGAATCCGATTCTGTCGGCGCCAGTCAAAAGATCAATGAGGAATTGGTCGAGCTACTGAATCGGAGTGCGTTGCCAACACCCCTGGGAGCGCGTGAACCGATGGGTAAGCCTTGGGGCGGCCAACAACCCAAGGATTCGCCGGCAGCGCAGTTCATCATCAAGGCCGCTCGCGACGCGAGTCCACAGCGTAAGTTGGTTGTCGTGTGCCTCGGCGCATCGACGAATTTGGCGTCCGCCATCGCCATGGAACCGAGTATCGCCAAGAACATAGACGCCTACATTCTGGGGTTTCAGTACGATAGGTCGACGGGAGTGTGGAACAAATCCGAGTTCAACATTCGGCGAGACCTAAACGCCGCCGACTACTTGCTCAACTGCAATGATTTGAAGCTGCACATTATGCCGACTTCGGTTGCCAAGCAATTGACGTTTTCGCGGGACGCAACTTTCGAAAAACACCGCAAGTTAGGTCAACTAGGAGCCTACCTGACTGCGAAGTGGAAGGCTCGATTTGCGAACTCTGGAACTTGGGTCATGTGGGATCTGGCGTTGGTGCAGGCCTTGTTGTTGCCGGAGCTAGCGACCAGCGAGCAGGTCACCACACCTCCTGAAAATGTCGAGCGAAAGGTTTGGATGTATCGAACCATCAATGCCCCGGCCATGCGAGACAACTACTGGAAGATTGCGATGGCACTAGGCTCTGATTGATTATTGGTCCATTGCACCTTGAACTCGTGCGGCGCCGGTCCCGAGGTTGGAGCGAATTTTGATTGTACCGCCCGCTTTGCCGCTGACGGATGATCAAACATCAGCTAGCTGGACAGCGCCACTTCTAAGTCGTTTACCAATCCGTGCCGCTGGGCGCGCGAACAGGTCGTAAAATCCAGCTGTTGGAGCCGTCTGAATGCGCCAGAAAATGCTCGTTGCCGTAGTTCTCCTTCTGCTGTTGTCTCAAGTCGTGCACGCGCAGCACAGGGTCATTTTGGACACAGACCCGTCGTCCGATCCGGATGATGTTGGCTGTATGGCCATGCTCCATACGATGGCTAGTCGCGGTGAATGTGAAATCTTGGCCATCATCAACTCGATCGATCACCAGGAAGCGTCGCTCAGTATCAGTGCCATCAATCAGTTTTACGGACGCTCAGCGATCCCCGTCGGAGACTACAAAGCGTACGAGCATCAAGCTGCGTCCAAAGATCTGTACAGTTACATGATCTCGCAGGACTATCCGCGCTCGCTAAAAAATCACGGTGATGCCATCGAAAGCGTCCGCCTGTATCGCGAAATCTTGGCCAGTGCGGAAGCGAAAAGCATCACCATTATCGTGATCGGCACGATGCATAACTTCTTTGCTTTGCTGCAGTCCAAGGCCTGCGAATTCAGCCAACTGGACGGCCAGGATCTGGTGCGCGAGAAAGTCGAAGTTGTGGTCACCATGGGTGGTAACTTCATCGATGGTCGCGGTCTGGATCGCACCAACTGGGGCGGCGCAGTGGAGCTCTGTAGTTACACGGCCTGGTCATGCCTGAACCCTGAGCGCAATCGGATGTGCCGCTTTGTGTTAGAGAACTGCCCAGCGCCATTTGTGGCTTCAGGCTGGGAAGTTGGTTGCGGCGACTACCACAATGCCGGGCGGGGCAACGTCATGACCGGGCAGCAACTCAAGACGCTGCCGGCGGATCATATCGTTCGCCGTAGCTACGAGTACCATTTTGCCAAACGGGGCGGCAGCGACAAGATTGATCGGCACAGCAATGATCAATGTGCGCTCCTGTACGCGATTCGAGGCACTGGTGAGAACTACCAGGCCTTCCTTCATGGTGACATCGACCTGAGTGAAGAGGGTGTGTGTACGTGGACAGACACCAAAGATCGGCAGCAAGGGTACATTCAGAAAGCCCGAGATCCAGAGGCCATTGCTCAAGAGATTGAAGAGCTGATGTTGGGCGAAGTCGTTCGCGCTGATTCGACTCCTGCGCGACCGCAGCAGCCGAAAGTCGAGCGGTTGGACGCCAATCGGTTGCGGTTCAGCTGGCAGGTCGCCATGGACGCACATCCGGGCAACTGGGTGGTGGCGTACCGGGTCTACCGAGGCGGTAAACTGCGAGGCACCGCCTACGGAACTCAGTTTTTCGACACCGCGCCGCCGGATGCCGAGCCGCTTTGTGCCTACACCGTTCGGGCAGTCAACGCGAGTGGAGTTGAAAGCGAAAGTTTAGAATTTCCAATGGACCAGCACAGCGAGTAAAGTCGCAGGTTTGGCCGTCCTACTTAATCCGTTCGCACTTCAACAGTTTGCAACAACTGGACTATTCCATGACACGTCTCGTCTCGTCATCTGTCGCACTCGTCATGTTGCTCGTTGTGTTGCCGACGCGGCTGTTTGCAAGTGAGGTCGATGAACCGATCCGCGTGCTCAATTTCCAAGGCGATAGCGGTTTTCAGCATAAGTCCAAGCCCGAGGCGCTCCGCATGGTGGAGATGCTCGGCAACAAAAACGGCTGGCTCGTTCGATCGAGCGCGGATCCGCAAGTACTGAACGAGGAGAGCTTGAAGGCCTTCGACGTTATTGTTTTCAACAACAACTGCGGGACCGACAGGAGAATCTTTTCTGACGAGCAGCAGCGGGCGTTGCAGGGCTACATTCGTGGCGGTGGAGGATTTGTGGGCATCCACTGCGCGGGAGCGATTTGGCACGAAGGCGGCGAATTTCAAAAGTGGTACGAGCGGCTGATTGGTACACGGTTGGTCGCGCATCCGCACGTCCAAGAAGCGACTTTGGTCGTCGAATGTCAGTGTCATCATTGCACGGCGCATTTACCGAGAGAATGGGTGGTCAAGGACGAGTGGCACAAGTTCTCTTACAATCCGCGTGACCGAGTTAACGTGCTCATATCTCTAGATGAGGATACGTACGAGGGGGATCCGAAGCTCAAAATGGGAGGCGACCATCCTTTTACTTGGTATCAGTACTACGATGGAGGCCGCTCGTTCTTTACGTCGCTCGGGCATACTGTCGACGTCTACAAGAATGCGGACTACCAAAAGCTGGTGGAGGGAGGGATCCTGTGGGCAGCTGCTGGATCGCGTGACGGCAGTGGGCTGCTTCGCAGCGGCTTGATTCTAGATCTCGACGCCGATCATGGCGTCACCGTCGACGACCAGAATCGCGTTACCAAATGGTCAAACCAAGTTGCGCATAGTGTAGCGCGAGACTTCGAGGCCAACGACTACGGTTTGCGTCTTGCCAAACCGGGGTCTGGCTTGCCCAGCCTGAATTCGGAGGTCTCTGCAATCAATCAGCACAATGCGATCGTCTTTCAGGAAGATGAACTGATCAACGATCAAGAAGATGCGTTTGATCATCTCATCCGCGGTGGCGGATACACCTGGTTCGCAGTCATTAAGCCGTACGAAACTGCGGATCCGGAACAACAGACGGAATTTGATCTCTACCGGCTGCGCGACGTGAACGCGTTTCTCGGCAATTTGCGCAATAGCGGCAACTACGAAGGCATCTGGGGCTGCTTGGACGACGATCTCACCGTCTGGTGTGGTTCGCGGAGTGGGGCCTCCTTCGGACGATTCGATGAGAACAATCCGAAGGTCTCGGGAACTCAACTGGTCGCCGATCAGTTTTGCGTCGTCGCGGCCCGCATGGGCAAAGGCGTTGATGTCGTACCCATCGAGTTATTCGTGAATGGCAGCACGCCCGTAGCATCAGCTCCGTTTCCAGTAAATCCGTCCGCGAACCCCTCGCGAATGGCCGTCGGGACCGAACGGGATGCGACCAATCATCCCGGATCCGAATCGTTTGACGGGGAAATCGCCCGCATTTTGATTTACGAACGGCCCATGAGCGATTCAGAACTAAATCAGTCTGTAGAACACCTCATGGAAGAGTATGGAATTCGATAGCAGGAGGTTTCTTGCTTGTGCGAGTCGCACGCACGGACATTTGACCTGCCTCATCAACGCTGGTGGTTGCTCATTCCGTCGAAAACAGGCCACATCAAAAGTAAAACGCTCTAGGTAGTGTTGCCGTTGGTCATCCAGTTTGGGCAACCAGGTAGCCAGTATGAACTATCGCTTTGCATTTCTATTGCTGATCAGCTTCGGAATCACTCCACTGTGCATGGGCCAAGAAGCTGACGCACCGAGTGCTGACGGCCGAATCGACGATTTCCTGAAGAAGCCTTGTCGTTTTGACTTTGCATCAGCTTCCATTGACGAACTGGCCGATGCCCTTAGGTCTCAGTTCGACGTTAATGTCGTCGTGGATAGGGCGGCAATTGCGCAAGCGGGCATAGATGAATGTCAGCTTACCGGTCGAGTCGATGGAATCGCATGCAGGTCGGCATTGCTACTGATGCTCGAGCCCCATGACCTAACATTCGCAATTCGCTGGGACTCGATCGTCTTGACAACTCAGGCCCAAGCCGATGAGTACTGGCGAACCGTCGTGTACGACGTGACCGATTTAGTATCTGGTCATCGCAGGGCTGCCACGACTTCCTTGGGCGGACAAACCGCGCTGCAGAATACAGCCTCGGTGGATTTTGATAGTCTAATCCACTCCGTCTTAGTCTTCGTGCAGCCTGATACTTGGAGCGCGGGAACGGGGCCATCTCAAGACTGTCATGGCATGACGGTTGGTCCTCGCCATTTGCTCATCGTGAAGCAATCTGAGCGGGGACATATGGAGATTGAGAACTTGTTCTCGGGTATCCATCGGGCGGTTCCTAAACACGACCGTACAACCAGAAGCCGCGATGGGCCAGCAGCCGCCACGCGATAGCGTGCGGTTCACTCCCCGTTTTGTTGAAACCGCGTGCTATCGCACTGCGGCTAATGATTAGATTCGGGCTGGGGGCGGTCGTCAGTTGATCGTCTGCCACGCATGTTATAATTGCGCCCGTCGCCTGCCAGCTGGTGAAGTCATAGTTCTGGTTCTGAAGGCCGCGAAAGACGACATCAAGAGAGTGAAATAGCAGCGCTCGGTGAGCGCAGCAGTAGTTGTTTCCCGTCATCAGCGCGGCTAGCTCGGATGTTGCCTGACGCGAGTGGTCGGTGGTGGGGGTAGTTGCCATGTACGCTGACCTGCCCAAAGTAGCCTGTCCTCAATGTGGCCAAGAACTCGCGTATTCTTCTGGGACGTGTTGCGCAGAGACCATTTGCGAGTGGTGCTCGCGCTCCTTTCTGTTCATGGATGTCGCGGATGCGCCGCGTTTCTTTGCTTTGGACAGCGGGTTGGATCGTGCGGTTGAAGAAATCAATGGTCTGGCTTCGGCGAAGGGTCTCGGATTTCAAGATGTCGCCTTGCCAGAGTCCGTGGATCGATATGTGGCCGCGTTGCCGATACACGAGTGTTTCGAACTGAACGTCATTCCCTTGCACGGTCCGAACACAACACTGCTGTTGGCGACGTCTGCCCCGGACGAATTAGCAGAGGTCACTAGGATTGACTCCCGGATCGCCAGATCGATCGTCCCGTGCTTGGCCAGTCGCGATGCGATACATCGTAGCCTGTCAATGCAAGTCTTCTCCAATACGCAATCCTGGCGGTCTCACATCAATAGTGGTCGCTACGACCGACGTTTGTTTAGAACGTCCTATGCGGCCGCGCGAACGGAAACCGACCGCTACTGGCGCACACTTGGCAACGCGGCGACCCGTGATTACTCGGAATACCCAGCCAGTCTACTGTCGCGGCAGAAGCGTATTCTGGCCGAACAAACCGGTTGCAAACTCTAGGACTGGCAGACCGTAACAAAGCGAAGCGCAAACCGTCTCGCGGAAGTGGTCACCGGCGTAACGCTCGGCTGCGGAGTGTGCTAGGTGGCCAACTTCAAACCAGCGAGGCGCAAGCCCTGGATAAAGATTTTCCTTAAGGCGTCAGCTGGGTGAAAGAAGTCCAGCATGGAATCAAAGCGCGACTCCAAGTCAGGGAGAAACGCTTTTGCCTGTTCGATGTGGTCGGCTGCTTTAGCGACGTCGCCGATATTGGCCAAGGCCACTGCACGTTGGATTCGACCCCAAACGTGCGCCTCGCCTACTCGTCTGGAGAATTCCATTGCTTGTTCAAAATCTCCGTCCAAGAACGCATTGCAGACCAGAGCTGAAAAGTACCATCCGGGAGGATCAGGGGACAAGGCAATTGCCTTCTCAGACAGAGGTAACCCCTGGGCTTGCTTGCCGGTGAGGACAAAGAACACTCCGATGTCGGCGAGCAGCTCACAGTGATTGGGATAAGCCAGTAGCGCTTTCTCTGCAGCCAATGAGAATTGTTGCATGTGCCCTTGGTGGAACAGCGCTGTCACCAGCGCTTGATGCGCCATTTCGCACTTTGGCTCCAGCTGCAACGCGCGCCGAGCGTGAGAAGCTGCCTGTTCCAAAGCGTCCTCATGATCGGGAAGGTAGTGGACTCGAATGGCGTTGACCAGCATCAGCGCCATCGCCGCATGAACGGAAGCGACTTCGGGATGTACTTGCACTGCGCTTTCCAGCAGTTTCCGCACCGGCCAGTAGGCTTCCACAGACTCATGGTGCCAATAATCATAGAAGCGCAACACACTTTGATAGGCGCCTAGGTCTTCGCTTCCGTCACCCATCTTGTCATATTCGGCGCGATGGACTTCACCGTAGGGCTGAGCTAACTTGCTCGAAACGTTCTCCGCAATTTCGTCCTGAATCTCAAACAGGTTCTCGTCAGTCAGCGTCCGGTCGAACTTCTGACTCCAAAGAGTTGCCGAGGTATCGGTCGAAACTAGTGATGCAGTTAACCTCAAACGACTGCCAAGCCGCTGGATGGTGCCGCCCACCACATAGTCCGCCGAAAGTCCTCGTCTCAAAAGATCATTGTTCATGGACTCCGCCGAGCGCAGTGCGGACCGATGAGAGACCACACGCAAGTTCTGGAACTGGGATAGCTGACTGTTGATTTCGCATGCAAAACCGTTGGCGAGCAATTGGTCTTCCCGATCACCAGCAATGGACTCTGGCGGGACAACCACGACCGTTGGCCCCGTTGGCAGTTTGGCGAAGCGCCTCCATTTTTGACCGCTCGATTTCGTGTTGCGGCTCGAAGAAGTCAATGATGAAAGGTCGTCCAGCAGCTCGCCGCACGAGGCATAGCGATCCTGGCGGTTCTTTGCCATGGCCCGCATCGCGATCGACGCGCAACTGGCCGGTATGTCGCCATCGATTCGCTGAGGATCGGGAATGGGAGCGTGACAATGTGCTTGGCTGATTTGTGCGGCGGTTCCAAATTCTTTGTAGGGTGGCTGGCCAGCCAAGAGTGTGAACAGGGTGGCTCCAATGGAATAGACGTCGCTACGCGGGTCGAGTGCTTCGTCTCGGCATTGCTCAGGACTCATGAAATGCACCGTGCCGGCCACGAAGCCGGTTGACTGAGTGCCGTGCTGGGCAGAATTTACTGCCAAGCCAAAGTCGCCGACTTTGACGCGTCGATCTCGCGTCAGCAAGAGGTTTGCGGGTTTGATATCGCGATGCAAGATGCCGCGACGATGAGCGGCGTCGATCCCTTGGCAGGCTTCGCGAATCAAACGGATCGCCTCTTCCCATCCCAGTGCACTCGTAT
>JANQOL010000634.1 GCA_028289675.1 Pirellulaceae bacterium | reverse complement strand
CAAGTTTCGAACGGGGATAATCCAGCTGTGACACACTTGTCCATACAGCAAGGCGATATCACGCGCCTGGCGCACGACGCGATCGTGAACGCCGCCGACGAACTAATGCTTGGCGGCGGAGGCGTTGATGGAGCCATCCACGAAGCCGCTGGACCACAGTTACTGGAAGCGTGCCGCAATTTTCCGACGGTAAGCAACAACATTCGTTGCCCCACGGGACAAGTGCGGCTGACACCTGCCTTCAAGCTACCCTCACGATTCGTCATTCATACCGTCGGACCGGTTTGGCGCGGTGGAGACCATCGCGAGCCAGAATTGTTGGCGGACTGCTACCGAAACTCACTGTGGCTGGCAGAGTGCGCTGGTGTCCGCAGCATTGCATTCCCGGCAATCAGCTGCGGTGTTTATGGATTTCCGCTGAAACTGGCCTCCGAGATTTCGGTGCAAACCATCGGAGAGAGAGTCGCCGCGGGCACCTCCCTTGAGCGGGTCGACCTCGTCGCCTTTGACACAGCGGCCTACGAGCACTGGCATGCTGCGCTCCTGAGATTTCGTGGCGAACCAGTGGAATGATCCAGCCCGTTCATGCGCGAATGGAATGCAGCTGATCGCGAGTGCTTTTGTAACGAAGACGGGATTCTGCTATGTACAGCAGTTCCTTAAACGCCTTGGATTCCGCAAACGAGGACTAAACGCTTGCGCAGCACCCTGTTCTTCATCCCGCACGAGATAGCCGGCTATCCATTGTTCGGTGTCGGTATCGCGCTAGCATTCTTAGTGCTTGGCTGCGTGGCTTGGGCGATTTGGAACTCATTCAAACCAACGGCGACGCAGGATCAACACTGGCTGGGAGCATTGCCGGTTTGGGGCATCGCCGCAGCCATCGTCGTGTTTGTGCTGCCGGCTGTTGAACAGCGGTGGCCCGATGGTAGCCCCATTGGTTTGCCTATTCGAGGCTATGGCGTGCTGGTGCTGGTCGGGCTGGTCAGCGGCATCGGTCTGTCCGTTCGCCGAGGACGGCAGTTGGGGATCGATGCAGATACCATCATCGGACTAGGGTTCTGGATGATGCTGGTCGGCGTTGTGGGTGCACGTATCTTCTATGTCGTTCAGAAGTGGGACGAGTTCCAGGGTCCAACGCTGGCCGCCAAGCTGATGTCCAGCCTGAAACTGACCGAAGGTGGACTAGTGATTTACGGAGGTGTCGTGGGAGGATTGGTGGCCGCGCTGGCCTATTGTTGGGTCAAGAAGCTGAGTGTCCCCGCGACGGCGGATCTCGTGGCGCCCGGCTTCCTGCTGGGCTTGTGTGTGGGACGCATTGGTTGTCTGCTGCACGGCTGTTGTTTCGGTGGCGTCTGTACGGCCAATTTGCCAGCCATTCAGTTCCCACACGGAAGCGGCCCCTACACGGCGCAAGTGGCCACGGGGCGACTGTTAGGGATCACGACTTCGAGCCCCAGCTTGCCAGCCAGTGTCGTCGCGGTGCGCACCGGCAGTCCAGCCGAGCAAGCTGGCATCCAGGTTGGCAGTAAACTGCAGTCGATTCAAACGTTTATTGAAACCCCCGACCAAGACGCAGATCCCGTTCAGCCACCGAGGATCCTGGCTGACGTGAAGCTGAATGATCGCCAACTGACGTTCCCTTCAAGTCAGCTGCCTGCTCACAGCCTGCCGACCCATCCTTCGCAAATCTACTCGTCACTCAACGCTCTTTTGCTGTGCGGGCTCATCTGGTTCCTACAACCGCTAGCATCACGTGATGGCGTCGTCTTCTGCATCGCCATCATGCTGTACGCCTTGTCACGCTTTCTGCTCGAAGGCGTCCGCAGTGATGAAGCTGGCCAGCTAGGTACGGGCCTGACGGTCGCTCAACTGGTCGCTCTGCTCAGCGTGGTGGGAGGGTCGATCGGGATGCTGCTAATCTACCGCCTTCCACGCGGGCGAGTCTGGCACTGGGCCTGATCAAGCAAACACGGCTGACGGCTGCGATTGTCCGGATCAGGGTGATTCTCGATGCCCAATTCGACTCTTAGTCGGCGATTTTGCGTTTGACATCGGCCAAAACTCGATACCAGCAACCCATTAGGGGGTGTTTCGAGGGAGGGGCGCTCGTTAGATTGTTGGCATCGTTAGGGAGGCATTAACAACTGACCGTTGCTGCTAGGTTTCGCATGACGCAATTCGTCCTGGCCCCCACCTATGGATGCGACGTTTAGTTCTCCCTATTGAACCCATCTTAATCCTCGTGAATGAGAAATTGCATATCGATGTGCTTATTGGCTGTTCTCTATCGTTTAGTTCCAGAGAGCCCGATCTTAGTAGCCGCAAATCGAGAGGAGTATTACGACAGGCCGTCACTGCCCCCATCTATTCAGTCAGGTAAGCCGCGCGTTCTGTGCGGATTGGATCAACGAGCCGGAGGCACCTGGTTAGGAGTCAACCAGCACGGAATGTTTGTCGGGTTGTGCAACCGACGTAGCAACACCGATCCATTAGGCGCCCGCAGCCGAGGGTTGTTGGCGCGCGAGGTTCTGCGGTGTGGCAGTGCCCGCAAGGGCGTGGACAAGGCCATGGAAGAACTGATGACCCATCGCTACGAGGGGCTCAATTTGGTGGTCTGCGATGCGGAAAGTGGCTGGGTCGTGCACGGGGATGGGGACAATGAAGTGGTCCCCCTAGAGAACGGTTTGAACATCATTGGCAATCAAAACGTCAATGATCCGACGGACGAACGAGTTCGCTTGGCGCACCGCTTGCTAACCCTGCAGATGCTCGATTCCCCCGTCAAATTCCTGGCGGTGGCCAGCAAGGTGTTCGCCCGCAGTCCTTCCCCGCCGGGCAGGCCGACGATGGTCGTTCGTGGCAGCGACTATGGAACGGTCAGCAGCACCCTGATTGCACTGAGTCCGAAGCCGCGCGACGCGATTTTTCAATTCGCATCGGGAGCGCCGGACGAAACGAAGTACGAGGACTACTCGCCAATGTTGCGAGACATCCTCAGCCGAGGACTCAGGGAGGCCCGCTCCAAGGCCAAGGCGACTTAGGAGATTCGCTTGGGCAGCATCTGTCTTCTGCGACAGTGAACCACGACCTTTGTTGATCACGCCGCCCGCCTGTCCATGCGACTTGGACTAGTTGCCAACACCCCAAAAAACGCCAGCTCCACCCACAGGCCAGTCCCACAGACTGGCCTGTTTCATTGCGCGGGGGTCATCGAGGGCGTATTTTGAAGTTGTTGCGAATTGCTGCTATTTGACCCAAACGAGGACCTGTGCCCCGGAGAGGCAACTACGCTAAGAGGCAACTAGGCCAAATAGGCGACGTTGCGGAAGCGGTCAGAGCGGCCGAAGTCGTGTCGACGTGACGGCCGTTTGTCAATCGGAACTGGACTCATCTCGCCACGAAACCTTGGCGGAGAAGGAGGAAGCTGCTCATGCATCACGAAACCTTCAGATCACCCCAGTCACTCCGCGTCGGTCTGAGCCTGACAACATTCTGTTTCTTCACCTGCTGCTTGGCTTCTCACTTGCCCGCCCACGAACCGGCTCCGGATGAGAATTCCTCGACCGTTGCCAAGGGGATGGTGTTCGAAGACGTCAACGGCAACGGCGTCCGCGAACCCCAAGAGCCGGGAATTCCCGATGTGCGAGTCAGCAATGGCCTGAGTATCACCCGCACCGATGACCGTGGTCGTTATGCACTGCCGGTGACGGATGACAGCATTTTATTTGTCATCAAGCCGCGCGGCTGGATGTCTCCGGTGAATGACCAGAACTTGCCACAGTTCTACTACATCCACAAACCGGCGGGCTCTCCGTCCGATACCCGATTCGCAGGCGTCGCTCCGACCGGACCGTTGCCTGAGTCAGTCGATTTTCCAATGCATCGTCACGCGGAACCAGACCGCTTCAAGGCGCTGCTGTTTGGTGACCCACAACCACGCAACGTGCGCGAGGTGGAGTATATCGCTCATGACGTTATTGAACAGATTATTGCGCAAGAGGCCCACGACGCTTCGTTTGGAGTCACGCTGGGAGATATTGTGTTCGACGATCTATCCGTTATGGAGCCGCTAAATCAAGCCATCGCGCTGATTGGAATCCCCTGGTACAACGTTATCGGCAATCATGACTTGAACACCGATGCCCCCAACGACCGTTTAAGCGATGAAACTTTTGAACGCCACTATGGCCCGTCCTACTACTCGTTCGATCATGGGCCCACCCATTTCATCGTACTTGACGACGTCACTTGGGTCGGAGCCCACGATGGCCAGCGGGCGCATTACCACGGCGGATTGGGAGAACGGCAACTGCAGTTCGTGCGGAACGATTTGGCTGAAATCCCGAAGGACCAACTGGTCGTCTTGTTAATGCATATTCCGCTGACCGGAGTGCAAGATCGACAAGAGCTCTACCGTTTGATTGAACGGCGACCGGCGACGGTCTCGATCTCCGCCCACACGCACTATATGGAACATCGCTTCATTGGCGCCGAAGATGGCTGGATGGGACCGGAGCGACACCATCACATCGTCAACGTCACTGTGTGCGGCAGTTGGTGGCGCGGCCAACCGGACGAAAGCGGGATTCCGCACGCCACCATGAGTGACGGAGGCCCCAATGGTTATTCGATTATGGAATTCGATGGCAACCGTTATTCACTCGAACTGCGGGCCGCGAGACGCCCGGCTGAATACCAAATGAACATCTATGCGCCGGAGGTCGTGCCAACTTCGGAGGTAGCCACGACGGTGATCTTGGCCAACGTCTTTGCCGCGTCGGACAAAACGAAGTGTTGGTTACGCGTGGGCGAGACTCCTTGGCAAGCGATGCAGCAAGTGACGCTGCGCGACCCCGCCTTTCTGGCAGAGCGATCTCGGGAAGCGGCGTTGGTGAACCGAACTTGGACGGAATTGCCTGGCCCCCACGCTACGCCGCACATGTATCGTGCTATGCTACCGACAGGCTTGCCTCCCGGCACACATGCCATTGAAATCAAGGCCACCGAACAGGATGGCCAAGAACACTTTGGTCGGCGCATTCTCAGAGTGAGCGGCGACAACTAGAGCCGATTCCATTTGCTTCATCGCGGACGGAAACGTGCTCGACGGGGACGGGTTCAGGAGTCATCACAACCACTTCGCGAATGGTACGTGCCGGTCCCCACCAGACGCATTGGAGCTCCCCGAACATCGGTATGGAATCCACGACAACTGAACTGGCTCTGGCGTTGAAAGCCAGCCTCCAGCGTACCGGACAGCGGCTGGTCTTGGCGGAGAGCTGTACTGCAGGCCGCGTGGCCGCCACCTTGGCAATGCTGCCTGGCATTTCTCAGTGGCTATGCGGCAGTTTCGTAATCTACCGCAACGACAGTAAAGCTCGATGGTTGGGCATAGCTCCAGAGCTCTTAAGTGATCCTGAGATCGGGCCCGTCAGCGATCGCGTTAGCCGCGAGCTGGCCACCGCTATTTTGCAACGCACTCCGGAAGCCGGAATCGGATTGGCGATCACCGGCGACATCGGTCCTGGAGCGGCAGCCGAGACGGATGGTAAAGTCTTTTGCGCCGTTCGTTCCAAAGATGGCAATGTGACGCAAGAGCGAACTTGGCAGCTATCTTGCCCGCCTCCCGCCAACAACGATGACCTACCAGGCCGCTTGGCGCGATTAGAGGAAGCGACCCAAGTAGCACTCCATTTCGCCAATCAATTCCTGCAGAACTTTCCTTCATTGTGATACCAATATGAACGCCCGTCAGACGATCAATCTCTCGCTGCTCATTGGCTGTCTCGTCGGCATCAGCGGCGTTACCAGTCGAGGCCAAGAGTTCGACGAGCGCTATAGCGACTGGCCGCAGGAATTGAAGATCGACGGTACGGTAGTCGTTTGTGCGGAAGCAGAATCTCTGTCCGCCACCGGCCAACTGTTGAACGACGAATCGCGTGTGCTGCTGGTCGCCGATGTTGCCGATCCAGCCAAGTTGTTGGAGCAATACCAGTCCCGCGTAACGCAAGTCAACTTGGCTTCCATCGCGGAGTTGGAAGGCAAGCTTGAATTTCCCCAGTACAATACGTTGGCTTGGCACAGCTCCAGCGCTCAAGTCGACCAAGCCACCACTGAACTCCTCGGTCGTCTGTGCAGCAAGTGGCTAGATCAGGGCAGGACTTTGATACTTGCCGGCCGTCATGCCGATCGAGCCGGCCACAGCCGAATCGGCGGCGGCGTAGCTCCGACGGCACCTGCTGAAGCGAAGAACATCCAAGCGAACCCCAATAATGGCACGGCCGACTTCAGCATCGAACCCGGTTGGAATTTGTTGCCCGAATGCGTGATCCAACTGGACGGTGCGGCTCCGAACCCACAAACACCAGACAGCACCGAGTTACCAACGACAGAATCAACAAACGCCGGCGAAGCTCATCGTGAGCTGCTGCCAGCTCTGCGGCAACTAAAATCCGTGGTCGGCATTCGTTTGGAGAGTGAAACCGCACTGAGACTGCGTGGCCGCAAGGTACGCGTGGCGGGTTCTGGTGGCGCGACATTCGTGCTGCGCGAGAGCCAGCACTTACCACAACGCCAAGCAAGAATTGTTGCCAGAACCGGACGGAGGCAGCCGGTGCGCCAATGGTGGTTGGACCTGACCGGGTGGCGCCGGGATGCCATCGAACGCACCCTGGATCAGTTTCCACCACAACATCCCAAAACACCGCTCGTACCTGACGGCACTTTGTTCATCGTTGGCGGAGGTGGACTGCCGGACGGCTTGATGGAGGACTTTGTGGAAGCCGCGGGAGGCGTCGAACATGCGCGGCTCGTGTACGTTCCCTGTGCCGAAGATGAACAAGTTTCGGAGTCTCAAGCCACGGTGCGACTGTGGACCAGAATGGGTGTCCGTCATGCGAGCTTTATCCACACCAAAGACCGCCAAACAGCCAACGAGGACGATTCGTTTCTAGCTCCCCTACGAGATGCTACAGGCATTTGGTTTGGCGGCGGACGCCAGTGGAACTTCGCCGATTCCTACTATGGGACGACGGCACACCGTTTGATGAAGGAAGTACTCCATCGCGGCGGCGCCATCGGTGGTTCATCGGCCGGAGCATCGATCCAAGCCCGGTATTTGGCGCGGGCGACTCCGATCGAGAACTTTCGCATTATGGCTCCGGGCTACGAGCGCGGAGGTTTGGGGTTTCTCAGTGGCGTGGCCATTGACCAGCATTTCAGCCAACGGAGGCGACAGGCGGATATGACCAAGTTGGTTGACCGCTATCCTCAGCTGTTGGGCATTGGAATCGACGAATCGACGGCCATTGTGGTGCGGAAATCGTTGGCCGAAGTGGTCGGTGATGGCCAAGTTTTCTTCTACGATCGAACCCGTCCAGTTTTTCCTAATCGGCCGGACTACGTGGCCGTCGATGCGGGAAACACCTTCGATCTCGCTAACCGCCAGCTGAAATTGTGACAAATCGGTCAAATAGCACCAGCAGCAATCGACCTCTTTGAGCTTCAAGCTGGTATGCGAAACAGGTGCGAATCAGCCGTCCACCCCTTCTGGGATCAGGGCGGGGACACGGACTACGCAACCTGCATTTTAGTTCCGATAACCCGTATCGGGCTTCCCTGCGACCGACGGCGGTCGTCCTGGGCTAAGTAAAATCACCCGGGTTTCAGTTTACAGAAAGGGCCGAATGGTTCACATTAGTACGTATGCGCTGCCGCACTGCTCGTTCGTTGACGAGGTGGCAGCGTCCCACCGAACGCATCTCTTGCAGACTTCGAAACGGAATCATGCACCGACTAAAGTTCTCTTGGACGGCTTGGCGACGATGGAGTGGAATCAGTTTGGCTGTGTTTTGGCTCGCATGTGGACCGGCTGCATTTTGTGATGAATCCGACCGGACGCCCAATTCCTCTCAGGCGCAAGAGCAACGTCACTTCACGCTTAAAGTGCTGCCATTGCTCACTGAGAAGTGCCTGGCCTGCCATGGAGGCGATCCAGACGACATCAAGGGCGAGTTCGATGTCCGGACACTAGAGGCAATTCTCCGAGGCGGCGAGTCCGAAGAGGCTGCCTTAATTCCGGGCAATGTCGACGAGAGTCCGCTGGTTCAGGCGGTTCGCTGGGAAAGCTATGAAATGCCGCCCAAAGAGAACGACCGGCTGACGCCTGAGCAGGTGACAATCATCGAGCGGTGGGTCAAGAACGGCGCCGTCTGGCCGGATGAGAAGGTCCAACAGGCCATCCGACGTGACGAATGGTCCGTCCAGGAAAACGAAGACGGTATATTGATGTCCACCAGCGGTGGACTCGCTGACGAGTGGACTTATCGGCGATACGACAGATCCGAAGTCTGGGCGTTTCAGCCAGTACTCGATTCGTTTGAATTTGATTCGATTGACCAATTCATCGACGCCGGTTTGGAAGCGGCTGAATTAGAGGCCGCCGACGAGGCGGAGCCGCGTCATCTGCTGCGTCGCGCGTTTTTGGATCTAACGGGTTTGCCGCCAACTCCCCGCCAAACTCGCGACTTCTTGAAGTCCTGGGAAGAAGATAGCGAGGCGGCTTGGTCGCAATTGGTTGACGATCTACTGCAGAGCCCTCATTACGGAGAACGTTGGGCCCAACACTGGTTGGACGTCGTCCGCTATGCCGACACCGCCGGTTTCTCAAATGACTACGAACGCTCCAATGCTTGGCGCTACCGCGACTATGTCGTCCGAGCGTTCAACGAGGATAAGCCCTACGACCAATTTGTGACTGAGCAAATTGCTGGCGACGAATTGCGCCCCGACGATCCTGAAGCAGTCGTCGCCACTGGATTTCTAAGAATGGGACCTTGGGGCACCGCAATGATCCCGACCGAAGAGGCGCGACAGCTGTATTTGGACGACGTCGTCCATGGTGTTGGTCAGTCGTTCATGTCGATGCCGCTGCGCTGCTGCAAATGCCACGATCACAAATTTGATCCCATTCCCACGCGCGACTACTACCGTATCTACGCCAGTTTCGCTGCTACTCAACCCGCCGAAGTGCCGGCCGAGTTTTTGGCGGAGGAGAATCTCAGTGGATTCGACGAGGGCAAACAGCTGGTCGAGGCACTGCATCAATTCGCCGACGACAAACGACTGGAACTGGTGAACAAGCGTGAGGCGGCCGCCAAGCAGTGGTACCTTGAGAACAGTTTGCCCTACAAGGACGACGCGGCCCGCAAGAAAGATCCCGAGGACATGAAGCCGGTCCGACACGTCGGACTGTCGGAAATGGAACAAGGACGCCTCAAGGTGCGTGAGCAGGACGAATGGATCTGGAAGCGCCGCAAAGAGCGTTATCAGCCACTTGCTCAAAGCGTCTACAACGGTCCTGATCGCAACGTCAACGCGCGACGTTTGCGGCGTCCCGACGAAGTGGATCAGAGCTGGCGCCCCGTTTCCTATGTGCACACCGGTGGTGATTATCAAGCCAAAGGTGTCGAGGTCACTCCCGGAGTCTTGAGTGGTTGCGGATTGCCCAGCGCTGGAGGCTCGGGCGAGGATCCCTACGCGCTACCGACCGATCTGGACGGTCGACGGTTGGCCTTGGCGCAGTGGATGACCGACCCATCCCATCCGTTGACCGCACGCTCATTTGTCAATCGCGTTTGGCAGTACCATTTCGGGCAGGGCATCGTCAAAACGTCGAACAACTTCGGTGCCAAAGGTGATAAACCATCGCATCCCGAATTGCTGGATTGGCTGGCGCGAGACTTCGTTGAGAACGGCTGGCGAGTTAAACGCCTGCACAAGTTAGTCATGATGTCCGCCGCCTACCGCCGCAGTACGCAACACGACGACTTGGAGAGTTTGGATCGAGTCGACCCCAACAACCGCTTGCTAGCGCGGTTCGTGCCGCGCCGGCTGACTGCGGAAGAGCTTCGGGACTGTTTGTTGGCCACCAGCGGTGAGCTGAATCGCGAGCTGGGTGGAGTGCCAATCATGCCTGAGATCAACATGGAAGTTGCTTTGCAGCCGCGCATGATTCAATTCTCCATCGCACCCGCGCATCAGCCTTCGCGCACGCCCACTCAGCGAAACCGCAGGTCGCTTTACGCCTACCGAGTTCGGGGGCAGGCGGATCCGTTCTTGGAGGTCATGAATCAGCCCAATCCCAACGATTCTTGCGAAATGCGGGACACGGCGGCCGTCTCGCCGCAAGCCTTCACGCTGCTCAACAGCGACGTGATGACAGACCGCTCTATTGCTCTAGCTCTCCGTTTGCAGAAAGATGCGAAGCGGGTTCCCGCGCAGATCGGCCGGGCTTTTCGCTTGGTATTCGGTCGCGGGCCAACTCAGGCGGAACGGGACAGTTTGCGGAAGTATGTGGACGAAATGGTTGGGTACCACCAACAGCATCAACCTGACCCTACCAACTATCCCACCTTCATTACACGTTCCTTGGTGGAAGAATTCTCTGGCAAAGTCTTTGAGTACCAAGAGTGGCTAGCTGTGTTCGAAGCCTATGAGGCGGATGCCAAACCCGATTCGGTATCCCCGGAAACCAGAGCTTTGGCGGACATGTGCTTGTTGTTGTTTAACAGCAACGAGTTCGTGTACGTGTATTGATCTTCCCCCGAGTCAAGTTGCACCATTCCCTCCCTACTTGCACGTTAGATTTGACATGAGCACGATAACGCCGCGACGTGACTTTCTTTACGGACTTGGATCCTCCTTGGGAGCCTTGGCGCTGACCGACTTGCTGGCGCGAGACAGCGTCGCTGCGGAAGCTGCGCAATCGCCATTAGCACCCAAACCTCCTATGCATCCCGCCAAGGCCAAAGCGGTCATCATGCTATTTATGGAGGGTGGGCCCAGTCAGGTGGACACGTTCGATCCCAAGCCGGAATTGAATCGTTTGCACCTGAAGGAATCGAAACGGACCGAAGGGCTGGCCACTGGCAAGCGCTTTTATGTCGGCAGCCCATTCAAGTCACGAAAGGTCGGTGAATCGGGCATCGACATGTGCGATCAGTTTGTTCACATGGCGGAACCCGAGGTGGCTGACGAACTGTGCGTCTACCGTGGCTGCCAAGCCGAATCGCTGAACCACCCGGAAGCCCTATTGCACATGAATACCGGCAGCCGGTTGGGCGGAGACCCTGCAGTCGGAGCATGGTCAACCTACGGATTGGGGTCCGTGAACCAGAATCTGCCCGGTTACGTGGTCATGACCGAACTGGCGCTGCCACAAGCCGGTTCGACGAATTGGTCCAACGGATTTCTTCCCGCACATTTTCAGGGAACTCGCTTTCGACCGGAAGGCTCACCGCTGTTGGACCTGAAACCTCCGCGCTATCGAACTCGGGAGCATCAACGGCGTGCGTTGGACGAACTGGCCAAGCTCAATGCAAGTCACTTGCAAGCACATCCCGAACACCAAGACTTAGCGGCGCGAATGGAAAGCTATGAACTGGCTTATCGGATGCTGACAGCCGTGCCTGATGTTGTCGACCTGAGCACCGAGACGCGAGAAGTTCGGGAAATGTATGGCTTGGACAACAAGCAGACAGAAGTCTTCGGGCGGCAGTGTCTAATGGCACGAAGGTTGGTGCAAAATGGAGTGCGCTTCGTGCAGATCTTTTCTGGGGGCTGGGATAGTCACGACTACTTGCAGCGTGGTCATTCCTCGCGAATCCAAAGCGTGGACAGACCTATCGCTGGGCTGATTAAAGACCTGAAACGCAACGGTCTGCTCGACGAGACCTTGGTCGTTTGGACAGGTGAATTTGGGCGAACTCCCGACAACAACTATCGTGGCGGTGTGACCTCCGTTGGCAGGGGCCACAATGTGGATGCCATGAACATGTGGTTTGCTGGTGGAGGCACAAAAGCTGGAACCGTCGTTGGTGGGACTGACGAGATTGGCGCCAAAGCTGTCGAGTGTGTGCATCCCATCCGCGACGTCCACGTCACGTTGCTGCACTTACTGGGCTTGGACGACAACAAACTGACGTACTTCCACGGTGGACGCTACAAACAACTCTCCCAGTTCGGCGGCGAAGTCATCCAAGACTTGATCGCCTAGTTAGATTGGACTTGCAACCAGCCGGGTCGGAGGGCGGGTTCTTGATAGTCGCGCCGCGATCGAAATCCGAGAACGTGTGGACGATTGGATTCCGTGCCCACCGTTCCAACGTGACGACGGGCATTAGCCGGTTGACGGTCAAGTGAGAGAGCTTCACCATACTCTTGACACGAGCAGTTATCATTCCCCTTTAATTGGAAAAAGTGTTACGTAATCGCGTTTGACGTTACAAGCACGCTTTGCAAACCAAATCACAACAGCAAGCACCCCAACGGCTGTAACGAGACGAACTCCATTTGGCCCTATGGTCTGTGCTACGGCGTTAATTATCAGTGCGCGAGCGTGATTGCTACCAATCGCTCCTTGAATCCCATCACCGGTAGCCGCAACACACAA
>JANQOL010000617.1 GCA_028289675.1 Pirellulaceae bacterium | reverse complement strand
CGGAAGACTCAAGATTTGGACATTCAACAACATCGCCAGTGGATTCCCGATGACGTGGGCCTACGCTCGATTGAAGACAAACGAGCGTTCTTTAAAGCCCAACTAGCCATTGGTGGCGACCAAGCAGCACAAAGTCAGGAAATCGCCGATTTCAATTCGGACGGTGAACATGACTGGAGAGACTTGGCTGTGATCAGTGAAGTGATCTACCGCTTGGAGGACACGGACCAAGATGGCACGGCTGATGAGATCACGGTGTTCGCGGAAGACTTCAAAACTGAAGTGACCGGAATTGCCGCCGGCGTGTTGGCTTTCGGCGATCACGTGTACGCCACGGTGGCACCTGATCTATGGCGTCTCCAAGACCATGACGGCGACGGTCAAGCTGACAGCCAAGTGTCCATTGCCCATGGATTTGGCAATCACATCGCCTACGGCGGCCACGACATGCATGGCCCAACCATCGGACCGGACGGCAAGGTCTATTGGTCGATCGGCGACAAGGGAATCAACGTCACCACCTCAGACGGTCGCCAGTTCGCCTACCCGCATCAGGGCGGCGTGATGCGTTGCAATCCGGATGGCAGTGAATTCGAAGTCTTCGCGCATGGCCTGCGCAACGTCCAAGAAGTCGCATTTGATGCCTATGGAAACATGTTTGGAGTGGACAATGACGCCGACCAACCTGGTGAGAAAGAACGTTTCGTTTACATCGTCAGTGACATGGATGCCGGCTGGCGCAACTACTATCAATACCGCGGAGACCGCTACAATCCGTGGACCGACGAGCGTTTATGGGAGACGGCTGGAGAGGACCACCCTGCCTACATTGTCCCGCCATTAAGGCATTACATCGACGGCCCAGCAGGCTTCAAATTCAACCCTGGGACGGCACTCATCCCAGACTATCGAGACTACTTCTTTTTGACTGGAGCTCCCAACGGAAACCAATTCGCATTTCGTATCGAGCCCGATGAAGACGCTTTTCGAATGGTCGACGAACACCAAATTGGATCGGGGATTCCCATCGTTGGACTCGCGTTTGGACCGGATGGAGCATTGTATGGAGCCGACTGGGACGGCGGTTATCCGTTGGACGAAAAGGGCTCGGTGATTCGCATTGACGTTGCCACACCGATTTCCGAGGAACGTCGGCAGGTGCAAGCACGACTGGCGGCGGGATTTCAAGAACTGACACCTCAAGAATTGGTGACGCTGCTGGAGCACGCGGATCAACGAGTTCGACATGGCGCGCAGTTTCGCTTGGTTGACTTGAACTTGGCCGACGAGCTAGCCGCTGCGGCCCGCGATTCCAGCCGTTCAAGACTGGCCCGCCTTCACAGCTTATGGGGACTCGGGCAGTTAGCTCGAACCGGTGACAAGCTCGGCCGTGACACATTGGGACTGTTGCTGCGGGACGAAGACGTCATCTTGCGCGGCCAGGCTGCGAAAACCTATGGCGACATCCCCGAAGTGAATGGCTCGCCGCTGGTGAAGTTGTTGTCCGATGAACATCCCCATGTACGGACCCTAGCCGGTTTGGCCATCGCCCGCCATCCAACGGAACATGCTGTCACCCCGTTGCTGGAACAGACGGACAAGCTACGCAAGGACCAGGACCACTACCTGCGTCATTCATTGGTAACCGCCTTGGCTGCCTGCGCTACCGCAGAGCAACTGGCTGCGGAAGCCGCCCACGACAACGTCATGCGACGCATGTGTTGCGTATTGGCTCTGCGCAAACAGGCTAGTCCTCAAGTAGCCAAGTTCTTGGAGGACGCTTCGGCGTGGGTGGCGACGGAAGCCGCGCGAGCGATCCATGATGAAAACTCGATTTCGGAGGCCATCCCGCAGTTGGCCCAAGTTCTACCCGCACGACCGAAAGCTCCAACGGCGCTCTTTCGCCGAGCGTTGAACGCCAACTTTCGTCTGGGTGACAAAGCTGCCGCTCAACGGGTCTTTGAGTACGCACAAGAAGCGAAACACCCACATGAACGGCGTGCCCTGGCATTGGCCACTCTGGCGAGCTGGCAATTGCCAACGCCAGAACAATTGCGTCAGTCACCCGAGTTGCGGATGGAGTATGAACTGGATCGCGTGGAGGGAATTCGTCGGGAGCTGCCAGCACAAGGGCGTGAGTTAGACGCAAAGAGTTTTCAGCCTGGGCTCGCCCAATTGGTGCAGTCCGAGCAGGCCAATGTCCGTAGCCAAGCTCTGTCGCTAGCGAACAGTCTGGGCATCAATTGGCCGTTGAACGTCCTGCAGACCCTGGCGGCCAACGAAGATCTGGACGACGCCACCCGAGTGCAAGCGCTCGACGCTCTCCAGCAACAAACCAGCGCCCTACTGGATCAGCTTGCCAATTCGAAGTCATCTGCTGTTCGATTTCAAGTGCTCCAATGGCGCAGTCGCGGTCAGGGTGACGAAGCAGTGGCTCGCATTCGTCGCTTGTTGGACGAAGACCCTTCGGTGACCGCCAAACAGTCGGCGATCAAGTTGCTGGCTGATCGAGGCGATGAGGGAGCAGCCACCGTGCTGCTCGAGTTGGGCGAAGCGCTGCGCGATCAGAAACTGGATAGCCAACTGGCCCTGGACGTTCAAGAAGCACTACTCCAAATCGCCGATGACCACGCGAGCGTCACAGAGCTGCTGCAAGAACTGGCGCAGGATTCACCGTTCGCGTACTCGCGAGATGGTGGCGACCCCGAGCTGGGCCAACAGTTGTTCCGCACCCATGTTCAGGCCCAATGCAGCCGTTGCCACAAGATCGGTTCTCAAGGTAGTGACATTGGTCCCGAGTTGACCAAGATCGCTGCCAAGCGCGACGCAGATTACCTGCTGCGATCCGTGGTTGCTCCCAGCGCTGACATTGACAAGCAGTATCGCAGTCAAGCAATCGTCTTGGAGTCGGGGCACATCGTGCGCGGGGTCGTACAGCAGGAAGATGACGACCAAGTTGTTATTGCCAACAGCCAAGGTCAATTGGAGACCATTCCCACCGAGGAGGTCTTGCAACGCACTGAGCAAGAAACTTCGTTGATGCCGGACTTGACGGAAGTCCTTTCCCCCCGCGAGGTGCGGGATCTGGTAGCCTACTTGCGCAGTCTGAAGTGACCGGCGACCTGGAAGTGAATACGCTTCCTTCGGCCCCATCTGGTCAGCAAGAAAATAGAAATCGAGGCATTTTGATGCGGACGCTTTCCTTTCCATTTCTACGAATCGCTGCCGCTTTGTTGGTGCTCGCCCCTTGGGGACACCTACACGGGGCGACGCCGGATGATGCAAAGCCCGGTCCCAATGTGTTGTTCTTGATCTGTGATGATTTGAATTGTGACTTGGGCGTTTATGGCCATCCAATGGTCAAATCACCGCATATTGATCGTTTGGCTCGGCGCGGGGTTCGATTCAATCGTGCCTACTGCCAATACACCTTGTGCGGCCCCAGCCGCGCGTCGTTTATGACCGGGTTGTATCCCGATCAGACGTTGGTTCGCAGGAATGCCATCTACATTCGCGAACACATTCCGAACGTGGAGACCATGTCCCAGGCGTTTCGCGGTGCTGGCTATTTTGCTACGCGGATCGGCAAGATCTATCACTACAACGTACCGAAACACATTGGAACCAGCGGTCACGACGACCCCTACTCCTGGAACTACACCATCAACCCGCGCGGTCGAGACAAAGACGATGAAGCGGATATCTTCAGCTTGAAGCCCGGGGCTTTTGGTGCGACGCTCAGCTGGTTAGCTGCCGACGGAACCGACCAGGAGCAGACGGACGGCATCGCAGCCACGGAAGCGGCGCGGATGTTGAAGCAATTTGCCGAGCGACAGCAACCCTTTTTTCTCGCTGTCGGACTCTATCGACCGCACACGCCGTATGTAGCCCCCAAGAAGTACTTCGAGCTCTACGATCAGCAAGACATCCATGTTCCCACGGTACCTGAGAACTACTACGACAGTTTGCCGAAACCGGCCGTCAGGTCCATCACCAAACGCAAGGAGGAACGCAATCTAGATCCGCAACTGGCACGCCAGGCGATTCAAGCCTACTACGCGTCCATCAGTTTTGCCGACGCTCAGATTGGAAGGATCTTGGACGCGTTGGACGCAAATGGATTGCAAGACAACACGATTGTGCTCTTCACGTCTGATCACGGCTATCACATGGGCGAGCACGGTCACTGGCAAAAGACGACGCTGTTCGAAAACGCGGCACGAGTTCCGTTGATCATGGCCGGCCCAGGCATCCAAGGTGGACAGGTGGCGGAGGGCCCCGCTGAGATGGTCGACTTCTATCCAACGCTGACCGAGTTGGCGGGCGTTCCGGTCCCCAAGCATGTGTCCGGAGTCAGTTTGCGGCCGGTGCTGCAGAATGCAAATGCGCGGCCCCGCAAGGCGGCACTGACGCAGTACGACAAGGGCTACAGTTTGCGGACCGAGCGGTTTCGCTACACGGAATGGGGACCGTCAGGCGAGCTAGGAAAAGAGTTGTATGACCACCACACGGATCCCAGCGAAATGCGCAATCTTGCGGAAGATCCGGAATTTGCACCTCAAGTGGCTGAACTTTCCAAGTGGCTGCACAGTAGAACTGCTGCGGCGCGAGTTGTGCCCAAGGGATTGAA
>JANQOL010000575.1 GCA_028289675.1 Pirellulaceae bacterium | reverse complement strand
CACTCCGGCGCCCCTGAGCGCCGCCGACCAGCTGGGCGACGTCCAATATGAGCCGTTTCCCGATGGTCGGGGCAAGCGACGATTGGCCTTGGCGAATTGGCTGACCCACCCGCGCAACCCACTCACCGCCCGGGTCATCGCCAACCGGGTCTGGAGCTGGCATTTTGGTCAAGGCTTAGCCGGCAATCCCAATAACTTTGGGGCCACTGGCAGTCTTCCCTCGCACCCGCGACTGCTGGACTATCTAGCCCGGTGGTTGATTCGGCACGACTGGTCCATCAAGGCGCTAAACGAGTTGATTGTGACTTCCCAGGCCTACCGCCGCAGCTCGCGTCACCCGCAGCCGGAACTGTTGGCGGAGCTTGATCCTGAAGGTCGATCGTATGCGACCTTTCAGCCTCGACGTCTGACGGCGGAGGAACTGCGGGACGCGATGCTGTGGACCAGCGGAGAATTGAATCGGCAAGTCGGCGGAATTCCTTGCCGCCCCGCCATGAATTCGGAGGTCGCTCTGCAACCGCGGCAGATCATGGGTGGTACGGCTTCGGTCTACGAACCGGATCCATTGCCGCATCAGCGCAATCGCCGCAGTCTGTACGCCGAACGCAACCGGGGACTTCGCGATCCGTTTTTCGAGACCTTCAATCAACCGGGACCCGACAAATCCTGCGAATTGCGCGAAACATCGACGGTCGCTCCGCAGGCGTTGACGCTGATGAATTCAGCAGACACCAAGCATCGCGCGCTGGCATTCGCCGCTCGGCTATTGGACGAAACGAACGGCAGTCGGCAAGCCTTGCTCCGCGCGTTTCGGCTAGCCTTGGGCCGCCCACCGAGCGGTGCTGAGGTGCGAGCCTGCCAGCGGCACTGGGAGAGCGCCACACAGGCCGAACAGGCAATGGAACCCGAGCGTGACAGCTTTCCGGATCGGATCGAAAGAACCGTGATGGCCGAGAAGACCGGCGAACCCTACGATTTTTGGGAAGTGCTACCTTCCTACAGCCAATATGTGCCAGACGTGGAAGCGGCGGACTTGGATGCCCGCACGCGAGGTTTAGCGCGCGTCTGCCTGGTACTTTTTAATTCCAACGAATTCTCCTACTTGGACTGACGGTCGTGAAACCTCCCCACCAAATCGCCTTGCCCCGACGAGACGTTTTGTTCGGATTGGGTGCCAGTTTGGGTTCCGTGGCGTTGTCCTCGCTGTTGCAGGCCGAGGAAAGTGTCGATCAGCAGCCGCATTTTCCCGCCATGGCAAAACGTTGTATCTTCCTGATGATGGAGGGTGGTCCATCCCATATCGATACCTTTGATCCCAAGCCCGAGTTGGCGCGGCGTCACCTGGAGGAGTTTCGCCGGTCCGGCAAAGAGCAGAGTGCCATGTCGTCCGGCAAACGCTATTTCGTCAAATCGCCATTTGAGTTTGAGCAAGTGGGCGAGAGCGGCGCAACGGTGTGCGACCAGTGGCGGCACCTGCGCGACTGTGTGGACGACATTTGTTTTTTCCGCGGCGCGCAAGCTGAGTCCGTCAACCATCCGACGGCCTGCTATCACGTCAATACCGGCAATCGTTTTGGAGGCGATCCGGCTGTTGGGGCTTGGGTTACCTACGGACTGGGATCCATCAATGCCAACTTGCCAGGTTTTGTGGTTTTGCCGCGCACGAGTTATCCACAGGGTGGACCGGCCAATTGGTCTAATGGTTTCTTGCCCGCCGACTATCAAGGGACTCCACTCCGGCCCGAAGGCAGCCCCATCCTGGACTTGAATCCTCCCGCGGGTACGCCTCGGCAACAGCAGCGCCGTGATCTGGACCTGCTGGCCGAACTCAACCAGCAGCACTTGCAGTCTCGACCTGGTCGCAGCGACTTGGAAGCTCGCATGAACAGCTATGAGCTGGCTTTTCGCATGCAATCGGAGGTACCGGACATCTTGGATTTGTCCCAGGAACAACAATCGACGTTGGACCTGTATGGCGTGGGGCAGACCAAGACGGACCCGTTCGGGCGCAAGTGCCTGTTAGCCCGCCGGCTGATCGAGCAGGGTGTACGCTTCGTGCAAGTCTATGCGGGAAACTGGGACAGCCACGACTATTTGGCCAAGGCTCATGGATCACTCATCGCTTCGGTAGATCGGCCTATCGCCGGATTACTCAAAGACTTGAAACAACGCGGACTGCTCAAGGACACCTTGGTATTTTTCTGCGGTGAGTTTGGCCGCACACCGGACAACGGCCTTCGTTCTGGCGGCAAATCCTACGGCCGCGATCACAATGCCAAGGCGATGGCGATGTGGTTTGCCGGCGGCGGCGTGCGCTCTGGACACACGATCGGAGCCACCGACGAACTCGGGGACTCCGCGGTCGAATGTGTTCACCCGCTCCGAGACGTGCATGTTACGCTGCTCAGATTATTGGGGTTGGATGACAACAAATTGACGTACTACCATGCCGGACGTTTCAAGCAGCTTAGCCAATTTGGCGGCGAAGTGATCCAGGAATTGTTGGCCTGACAAGACAAGCAATTCAGTAGCCAAGTACAAGTCTGGTGGACTGACAAGCCATAGGTTGGAAACCGATTGGAGAACGACGCATGAATCTGCTGCCTAGTTTTGTCCGGCCTCCAAGGTGGGAGCGCGGCGTAAGGCACCCAGCGGGGGCCAGGCCATCTCCAGCTCCCCCCTTGTGTTCTAATGTTGCGTGGCGATTAACGCTCCAGATCCTGCGATCAACGTGTCTGTTGTGGTTTCTGAGTGGCCCTTCGAACGCTCAAGCACCGGTGGATCCCATCAACGTTCAATCCGCAGATCGTTGTCGGCAGATATTGAACGATTCGCTCGTCGATTTCTACCTGCCGCATTGCATCGACAACCAGGCGGGTGGCTACTTCGAAGTATTGGACGATGCTGGTGATTTCGCAGCCAGTGACAAGTTTCTAACACTGCAAGCGCGCCACGTCTGGTTCTTCAGCGCTCTGGCACGAGCTAACATTCGGCAGCCGGACAGCCTGCAAGCCGCCCAACACGGCTACGAGTTTCTGCTCCAGCATTTTCTTGATGCGGATCGCGGCGGTTACATTGCCAAGACCAATCGCCAAGGCCAGCCGGTGGATGACCGCAAGCACGTGTATCCCAACGCGTTCGTGATTTACGCTTTGGTTGAATACCATCGCGCCAGCGGCAATCCGCAACCGCTAGAGCAGGCGATGCAATTATTTGCGGAACTGGATGAGCACTGCTACGACCGGAAATTCGGCGGCTACAACGAGTTGTTCAACCGGGATTGGACTCTGGCCACGGATGCCAGTCAGCCGACCTACATCGGTGCACTGAACACGAAGACCTACAACTCGCACCTCCATCTGCTGGAAGCATTCGCACAGCTGTTTCGTGAAACACGGAATCCGCTGGTGGGGCAGCGACTGCACGAGTTGATCCACATCAACACGCTGACCGTCAAACATCCGGAGTGGCCGTGCAACATTGACGGATGGCATCCCGATTGGACCATCATCGACAGTCCGCGCAATTTGCGAGCCAGCTATGGCCACGACGTGGAGTGCATCTGGTTGGTCCTGGACGCCGCGCAGGCGCTAGAGCTGCCGACGCGGCCTTTGCTGGGTTGGGCACGGCGAACGGGGGACTACTCGCTGACCTATGGCTACGACCAACAGCACGGCGGCTTCTTCTACACCGGGCCTCTGGGACAGCCCAGTGACGATCGCAAGAAAGTTTGGTGGACGCAAACCGAAGCCATGGTTGCCATGCTGACTTTGCACCAATTGACGGGCGATCCGGTCTATCGCCAACGTTTTGACGAAACACTGGATTTTGTGGAACAGCACCACTTGGCGGAACAAGGCGGCTGGTGGGCGAATCTGAATCCGGACGGGAGTTTAGGAACAGATC
>JANQOL010000574.1 GCA_028289675.1 Pirellulaceae bacterium | reverse complement strand
TGTGTGGTCCGCTCCACGGCGGCCGGGATGATCGAGGACAAGTTCGGGCGCAGACTCTCGCTGACGGTATGGAGTTCTGTCCCCGCGTCACTGGCCGCGCAGCGGGCTGCCAGCCGAGCGTCGCGGTTGATCTGGCGGACAATCTCGGACAGCCGATGTCGAACCCCCTTGAGCTGCCCAGCGGCGACTTCGTCCTCGCGCACCAGCCGCGCTATGTCTTCCAATGTTCGCAGGCCTTCGGCGGCCCGGTTCGCATTGGCGTCGAGTAAGCGATAAGCCGAGTGCTCTGAGTTTGTCATCATCAAATGGCTCAATGGAAAATCGGAACTTGCCAATCAACTGCCGAAGAGAATCCGGCCACGAAAGCGGCCAAACAAGCAGGCCGTTGAGATTGCCACGGTACCGATTCTTGTCTGAACCGGCGCCGGACGCTATCGTAACGCTGCCGCCGCTGTCCGCTAGCGGCCACACCGCCTGCCTTCGTAACTCAGTTGGATCGAGCCAAGCTTTGCTGGATGCGACATCAAGTTACAAATAAGATTCATTGGCGATCTTAAAGGCAGCGCGACCCACCAAGACCAAGGCCCCGTAGTTTAACGGATAAAACAAGGCTTTCCTAAAGCTTAGCTGTGGGTTCGATTCCCGCCGGGGCTGTTTCTTAGCTGTCTTCAAAAGCAACCGATATCGGCTGATGCGGACGCACAGCCAAAGTACTTTGGTCTGACGGCACTTACCGTCACTTGTATACCGTCCTTCAAGAGGAAAGGGTTGGTGATTCGGTGGTTGCAACCATGGGAGAAGCCTACTTCGTTTATGCAGACGGACGCAGAATCCGAGTGCATTCGAGGAGTATGGCGGTGCACTTTATTGCTTCAGTCACCGTTACAATCGTCTACATGGTAGCGAGAAGGAAACTGCATCGGCTAGCTTCATGACGTCGCGTTATCTGTCACTGAGAGACAACGCCTTCAATGAACGTCCAAGGTCAGTGTGAGTTGCCTGGCAAGTGCCTTGCTCTCCCGCTACTCCGCGGAGAAGTGTTTGGTCACGCGGTCCTTCCAGGTGCGATAGTGCGGTGAAGCGTAGCATTGCTCAACGACTTGACGGTACTTTTCCCAGCCGGCATCCTGCTTCTTCTCGCGAAACAACTTGCGCGCTTCAGCCAGCAGCGGTTTCGCGCGAGCCGTGTGCTCTTGCCGCAGTGGTTCAAACGCGGCCTGCAGTTCGACTGCAGTTTCCGATGCGCCAAATTGCTCTTTCCATTCCAAATAGCCGTCGATCCAACTGGAATCGAGATTGTTTCGGATGTCAGCCAACAACTCTTGGGAGCGGGCGCTAGCGGCTTGCTCATGAGCTTGCCGAACCTGATCCAGCTGGTCGAATTGGCTCAGGTCTTTCGCACGCTTTAGCGCGGTTCCCACACTACGCCAGTCGTTGGCCTCGGCGGCCTGCTCTGCCCAGACGCGTAAGGAGTCACCGTCGATGCTGCTGGCGCCGTCCAGCCATGCCAGTGCATCGCCAATGGGCAGAAAGTCAAATGGATGTCCCGCATCCGGACTCAACAGATTCACATTGTGAAAATCATGATCCAGCAACCGATGGTAGGCGTAAGTGCTGGATGAATAGCCAACGACTCGGTCACGACGACCGTGAACGATGACCATTGGCGTGTCACGCTGCGCACGTTGCAGGTCGGCGTCTTCAAAAACGTCTGGTTCCGCTTGCATGATCATGCCGCCAGCGATGGGAAACGTGCCTGCCAGTTTCTCAGGAAAATGCATGTGAAGCACGTAAGTCAGATAGCCGCCTTGAGAATGTCCTCCCACAAATAGTCGCCGAAATTGATGGCGCTGGACGATTTCGTCAATGACTTCCATGACCAAGGCGGGACTCTCGCGATCGGTATAGGGGTAGCCACGGTAGGTGCTGCGGCCCATCCAATTGACGTAGGTGTAATTGAATCTCAGGTCATCGGCCTTGCTCCACCGAGCCCAGTTTTCACCCTGAATACCGATAATTGCGTTCTTGGCAGCGATCTCTGGCCAACGTTTCGCCACCACTCCAACCATGCCGGCCGTGGTGAAGTTACTGCCGTGCAGTAAAACGATCGCATCTCTACCAAAGGTCGGCTCGTTGCCGGATTCAGGCCAACGCAAGACGTACAACATGCCGTTGGATGCAATGCCGCGGACCGTGGAACCTGGAGCGGGTGCCGCTGGTTCCGGTTCATAGCCAATGGCTCTTGTACCGACAATCTCACGATTCGTTTTTGAGTCGACGGTTTGCCCGAGCAAGCGTTGGCCATCCGGCAGCACTTCCAGCCAACCATGTCCGCTGGCACGAATTCGTTTCCACTGAAAATCCAAGCGGCGACCTGAGACGGTTCCTTTGATCGAGCCGAATCCGTTGGCACCGTATGTGCCTTCGACCTGATTACCTTCCTGGGATAGCTGGGCGACTCCCCAGGAAAGCAGCCAGTGACCGGAGAAATCGAGCGGCTCAGCGTCCGGAACGGGATCGGCCTGGGCACGCACACCATCCCAAGACGAGGTGGTTCGTCCCCGCTTCGACTCGCCTGAAAACGAGTGTCCAGAATCGTCCAGTGCTAGAGTGGCCTCATAGCGGTAGAATCCGGACGAATAGCTCAACTGCAATCGACGACCGTCTACGACTCCCTGGACTTTGGTTTTGCCACCCAGTTGGCCACTGATCGAGTCGTCGTCCAGTTTCAGTTCCAGCAGCCCCCGATCCGTGGTCCAAGCACCTTGCCAATCCGCGGCGTCTGCTACTGCCGAAGAATGGCTACCGGATCGGGAGTCTGGTACCGATTGATCGGCGTCACCGACATTGGTCTGGCCCACCGCATCGGTAGACCAAGACCCGAGGGCGGCACAACACAGTGCCAATTGCAGGACGCGCACGGCTATCTCCCAGGTTGTCTGTCTCTAAGATCGCACAGCAGACTAAATCGTGATCACACACTGTACGTCTCAGCGGACCGAAGTGGTTCGATCTTGCTGGGAGAATGGTGATCCTGGGAGTTGATGGTCCGCACTGAGCATGTGCAGCGGTCCCGAGGCGGCCATCGAGACTCGCGTTGACGAAGTGGTTCGCCTACCTTCTCAGGCGATTGCGTCGATCCAAGTCATTGGCCCAAAATGCCAAGACATAGTCATGAACGTAGGGAGCACCCGGCGATTGAATGGGCGGTGTCGACTGTTCTGAGTTCAGGTAGTTGACCAATAGCAGCACGTCCATCGGCGTAACGGCTCTGTCCCCATTGACGTCAAATCTCTGAGTACTGGCGGAGTCTTCGCCTTCGCCTTGGCCCAGTGGATTGTTCAGGTAGTTAACCAACATGAGCGGATCAATGGGGCTGATTTCACCGTCTCCATTCATGTCCGCGGGCATGGCTTCAATGGTTACATTGAGCGCTGCGGCGCCTAAGAAGTAGACTCCGTTGGCCACCGTATACTGAAAGGTCTCAGTACCTTCCGAATCAGCGGCCGGCGTATAGATGATCGCCAATTCGTCGTCGGAGATTCTTACGTTACCTTTGCCACTGACCGTCTGTACTCCCACCAAACGTAGCTTCTGCGAATTTGGATCGTTGGCCAGCACATCAATTCGCTGTTCGGTCAATTTGGCGTCTGCGGCCACCGTGAGATTATCTTCGTTGGGCCCCTTCAGGAAATTGCCTCCCAGAATTGGATCCGGGTCAAGCGTAATGGTCACGGCTGTGGAACGTGATGAGCCATTCGCGTCGGTGATCGTGTACTCGAGTAGATCCGCGATCGGCGGATAAGTTCCAGGCGGTTGGTATTCGATGGCGGTTCCGTCATCGGTAATCCTGGCGTTGCCATTCTCTACCGATACGTCAGTAATAGTGATGTCTTGCCCTCGGTCGTTGGTGAGCACGGGCAACAGAATGTTCTCTGGGGTATCGGTAATGATGTACGAGTCACGCTGTGCGGACAGGCCGTTGGTAGCTTCTATAGTGAAGGGTTCAACACGCACTCGGTCCGCAGGAATGGTGACGACTTGTCCGTCTGCCATGACTGTCAGGCTGTTGATCGTGATTTGAGGCGTGACCGTTTCTACGTTTCCAATTACGTATCTGGCCCCGGCCAGGAAGCCCAATTCGTTACCTTGCTGTCCAGCATTAATGGTCCAGCTAGCCGTTATCGATCCGGTGACACCTTCCGCAAACCGTTCGCCATAGTCAATGACCAACGGATTAATACTGGTAACTTGGCCATCGATCCTCAGGCCCTCAAAACGCATTTTGAGCACATCAATTCGCTCGATATTGGGATATTCACTGTCGACCACTAGATCGACCAGGAACGGTTCTCCAGCTACCACTTGTTCGGTTGGAGTGCCGTCCAGGTCAGTTGCCACGAATTGAAACGACAGCACGTCCTCGATTTCGAGATCAGCGGTGACATCGATGGTCACCGTGGCCGGTTGACCCAAGATGCCGTCTTCGATGGCAGCGTACGTAAACGTGTCTTGTCCTACGAAATAGGGGTGTGGAGTGTAATCAAAGGTGCCGTCGGACCGAAGAGTTACCGACCCATCGGTGGGCGCCGCTAGCAGATAGCTTTGCAAATCGGCTCCAGTACTCGACTGGTCGTTGTCCAACACGCTGACTTCACTGGTCAACACAGTGTTTTCCTGAATGGAAAAACTATCGGCAACACTCTCGGGCCGTATGTCAGTGCGGGTTATCTCCGCCGTCAAGTGACTCTCAAACTGTTGCCGGCCGGCGGTAGCCATTACGGCGCGCATTTCGGACGTGCCCGGCCTATCGAAATAGCCTTGTACGATGATGGGCTCGAAAGCGGAGGCATCCTTCTCCAAAAAGATGGCGGTGCCATTCTCGGGCCGGGACACTACGCGGGCGACCATGTCCAGCTGCTCAAGAGCCATGGGGTCAAAGGGCCGAAAGCTGTTACCAATGTTTCGAGAGAAGCCGGACCCATCATCCAACAGGATGAGGCCGGATTCAAAGTTAACGGACTCCTGATCCGGTGCTGAGAAATTCAATTCCAGGGTGACCAATTCACCTACGGCGAATTCTGTGCTGGCTTGGCCGTTCGCATCAAGGGCCTCCAAGGAAAACTGAAAGCCATCGGCCGCTAGTAAGCGACGATGCTCCAAGGGCTCCATCCTCAAACGTCGAAGCCGGCGGCGTCGAAATCCAAGTTGCGAGGTCAGTCGTTGGCCCATGATCACCTTCCACATTGAGAATCTCGTGCGAGCCGGTTCCAGCCATCGATTCATTGGTTGCGAAAAAGCCTGGAAAAGCGACTAAACCACGAGGGAAATTACTCGAGAGACGAAATGCTATCCCTAAGAGCGGACAGAAGGCTAGCTGTCACGCTACTTCTCGTGACCGAGCAGCATCTTTTCTGACTCGATGTTTTCTGATGCGGCGGCCAAGCCATGCTTCCAGCGAGCAGCGAGGCTGTGGCTTTGGATTGGACTAGACCATTGCGGCCCAGCCGCGGACGTGGCCGCAATCGTGGTGACGTCATGAGCCGCCCGTCCGCCGGTGGGCCGCACCTGTGGCCGCGCCTGGTCGTACGGTCGGCGATGGCGACCGCGCGCCAGTACCAAGAGTACGATCGAAGCTGCGACACAAGACTGAACAATTCCCTTGGAGATCACGAGGCCTGCCGACGCCTTGATCGATGTCAGAAGGGCGAAAAATCCAGTTGCTTGTGCGGGCGAACTGCGTTCCAGATTGGCCAGCTCGGGAGCAAATTCAACTGCTGCAAGAAGCTGGTTCGGGCTAGGACCGAGATCATTGGGTCGTAGCGAGCCATCAGGGATCCCTTGGTGCTGCATCATCGAGGGGGGGAGCGGCAGGGGCCACCGTGGCAGCGCGGATCGATGATAGGTGGCCAAGCGTTCCTCAGTTCGCTGGTGCAAGTCAGCCCATCGTGTTCCCCAAGTCTCACTGTTGGAATCAGGGGAGTGGGATGAGCGCTGGCCGGCGCTCAGTACGTTGTCGTTCTCCCTTCCCGGCGTCTGGTCATCGCTGGCGTATGGCGCTGGGGCGAGCCGCGCAAGTGACGCTCGGTGGTAGCGATGGGGGCCATTCAGATCTAGCTCTCGGTTGAGCTCTGGAGAGTCTGTGTCGAGGCTTTCGAGCAAGCGATCGACGACCTCCGATTCGTCGCGATCGAAGATCGAGTTGTCAACTGATGGTGGGATGTCTTTGAGTGCCGTATCGGCGTCTGATTCTGTGTCGGTATCTTGCGGATCGGTGTTCCTAGAGTTCCGGGCTTGTTCCTCGCCGGTTCCGGACGGATTGGCTTCAAATTCCTGCAACAAATGTTCAAGTGAGATCGCTGCCTGCACCGAATTGGCCAAGTCTGGTGCCAACGCTGCCGGCGAGCGCGCTGCCTGGCGTCTATTGGACGTGGCCTCAAGTTCGTGTGGCGGAATTGCCAAGTCGTCGTCAGTTGTCACATTCGGAACGCCTTGAATTCCGAGGCCAGCGACAGCTACGTCTCCGACGTCGCCGGACTCAGTGCTCGAATCCATGTCGCGGACCTCGGCGCTGATGGCAGAGTCAGCGACGGGCAAGTCGACGGTGGCGACGTCAATGGATTCGGACACGGTTGGCGGACCGGCGACTAGTCCAGGCGGCGATGATTCGGGCGTGGACAGTGCTGGCGTTGTCCCCACGGGTGGATCAAACGTGTCGGGGCGAATGGCGAGTTGCGTAGTTCCGAATTCAACGGCGCTAGGTGGCACAGCTTCGTTGTTGCCGACCAGCAGTGTTTCCTGACCGAAGGCCGGCGCTTCGCCACTAGCGCGCAAGGTTGCTGTGCCAACAGAAGCAGCTCGAGCTGGGACCTGAAACAGCAAGGCGTCGGTGGTGCGACTGTCCAACATCCAATTCGTAGAGACGCCTCCGGCGAACTGACCTTGGGCGTCTGCATCAGGCACAGAACGAACAAGCTGAAAGGCGTCTCCAATTTCCGGTGGTCCCGTCAATTCAATCCCTGATCCGTCCACTTCCAGACTTGCGTAGGCCGCGAAAATGCCGAGATGATCCGATTCTGACGCGTTGCGAAGGTCACGCACGTGGATCTGGATCAAGAATTCATCGCCGACCTCTAGCTGAGATAATGCCTGACCCGCTTGGTCCAACACCTGAACACTGTATTCCACAAGCGGTTGTGTGTCCGCTGCAGCGGTTGCCGAGGCTGGCCGAGAAGCAAACTCGCTGGCACTGGCCGGAAGATGGTTGACTGTCATCGCTCCCACGAACGAATTCAGAAACGCTAAGTCGTCGGCGTCGGCAGATGAGTGGCTGAGCAGTTGACTCCAGTCGTCAAGCGGATCCGTCGATGCCGCGGTTAGCAGCCGCCTACATTCGAGACGTTCGAATGTCGGCCGCCAATGGTTGCGTAGAGTATCTGTACGGTGGACTGAACAACGCCCAGACCGAAGAATTAGCTTGCTAGTAGAGTAATTCGTGCTCATAGTGCGGTTGTTAGCCCTGGGGGGTCTTGGGACGACGCGGGGAGGAATTCCCCCGGTCGGTTGCAGCCGCAGCGTGGGCTTCCAACCACTGCGTTTGTCGTGCTGCGGTCAGGGACGCTGATTGAAACAAGTCCCGGCGGCCTGTGATTTGCGCGACCTGTTTCAAACGCTGGCAAGCTTCCAACAAGGCGACTCGGTGAGCCGGCTGATCGGGGTGGCCTTCTACCAGCTTTTGGTAAAGTCTCTGAACTCGCGCAAGATGAACTTGTTGTTGAGCGATGTCGCCGGACTGGCGAAACAATTTGCTAAGTTGCTGTTCCGCGATTGCTAGATCGTGCAAGTAACGTAAACCGTTCGGACGCAGCCGGCACAGCTCCTGACCCAGGTCAATCGCTTGTTGCGATGTATCGATGGCTTCCGCCAGGCGTTGCTCACTCTCCAGCAGAATCACATGATTGCACAATGCCGTGTAGCAATCCTCCAACATGGCTAGCCGTGCGGCGTTCGATTGTCCGGCGTGCGAGTGTCTCAACTCCAACGCCAGCGCGACGGCCTGCGCGCTGTAGTCGATGTGCGTCCGGTCCTGGCCATCGCGAGCGACAGCAGCCAGCAGACCTAGTGTGACGAGCGTATCGTGCTGCAGCCTGCGCCGCATCGTGCCAGTCACGGTGGGACCGTCAGCCGTCGAAGTGTCTGGCGCGGCCGCCAGCATTTCGCGTTGCAACTGCAGCGCGCTCAACAGTCCATCGCGGTCCGGTTGTCCGTCGGCACTCGGCAAATTGGCGCGCGCGGCCATGGTCAGTGCCAATTGACGTTGATGTTCCCGTTTGGGCACTCCGGTTTGCAACTGTCGCAAACAGTCGATGGCATTGCTATAGGCTTGATAAGCCCGATCCGGCTGTTCATGTTGTGCTAAGAGGCCGCCCAGGTTGTTCCAGCAGAGCGCTTCGCTGGCCAAGCTGTCCGGTAGCCGGCCGAGCACGTCCGCAGCTTGGCGATACGCCAGCGCCGCTTCTTCATGCGCTCCCAATTGAACGGCGATTTCGGCCACGTCGACTTGCGTTTCCGCCAAATCCCGCTGCCGATGTTCATTGGAAGCCACTTGCTGCATAAAGCCGCGGTAGTAGTGCAAGGTGTCTTGGAGCAACTCACGATGCACGTCGGAAGCTTCCGGAATGTTGGCCAGCCTGGGAGCGATATCGACGGCCAGGTGGTCAATCACGTCTCGGGCTTGACCGTAAAATGCGTCCGCCTCGGCCAAGCTGTGTCGGGACTCCGCCAACGCACGTCCTGTTTGGCGATTCGCGCCGACCAAGAGGATGGCTGCCAACGTAGTGCCCAGGGAGATGAAGATCCAAGTGGCTAGTGCGACGACCGCCCAGCGGCGGTTGCGGCGCGTCCACTTGGCAACTCGGTCCACCAAGCGCGGGCGCCTAGCTTGAATGACCTCGCCCGCCTGGAAGCGCCGAAGGTCATCGACCATGTCCTGAGCGGTGGCGTAGCGCTGATCCGGGTAGCGGGCCATGGCCGTCAGGATAATCGTCTCCAGATCCACCGGGATTTCCTTACGCAATCTGCGCGGGTAGGCCGGTTCTCCTTTCTCAAGTTCTGCCAAGAATGTGGCTCGATCCGACGCATCGTAAGGACAGCGGCCAGTCAAGAGCTCGTAGAGAGTAACGCCTAAAGCGTAAATATCGGTGCGATGGTCGATGGCATGCGGGTTACCACTTGCCTGCTCAGGACTCATATAGCGCAGCGTGCCCACCACCGCGCCGGTGATGGTGACCGTGTCACCAGCGTTGCAGCGGGCGAGACCGAAGTCCGTGATCCATACTTTTCCGTGGTGATCTTGCAACAGGTTGGATGGCTTGATGTCGCGGTGGATCACGCCCAGT
>JANQOL010000552.1 GCA_028289675.1 Pirellulaceae bacterium | reverse complement strand
GTCCTGAGCTGCTGTGCTTGTCCGCTCCCAGCGAGTCGGCGCTGGAGCAGATGCGACAGGATCTGGCCGACTACTTGCGGTCGCACCCCACGGTGAATTTGGCGGACGTCAGCCACACGCTCCTGATGGGGCGTAAGCCTTGGCCATTTCGACTCAGTTGCGCAGCCACGGGCGCTGAACAAGCGTCTACCGCTTTGGCGTCCGCGCGCATCGCGATCCATCGAGGACGTTCGACCCCTGAGCTGGCGTTCATGTTTCCCGGGCAGGGCTCGCAACATGTGGGCATGGCCCACGATCTTTATCTGCAAGAGCGCAGTTTCCGGGAGCTGGTCGACGAAGTCGCCGACCACTTGCAGCCGCATACCGGCGTCGATCTGCGAACCCTGGCGTTTGATCCAGCGGCGGAAGCCGACCTCAACGACACCGCTTATGCTCAGCCAGCAATTTTCATGGTCTCCTACGCGCTGGCCCAATGGTATCGTCGCCATGGGTGGCAGCCGAATTTGCTAATCGGACATAGCGTAGGCGAGTTCGCAGCAGCCGCAGTCGCCGGTGTGATGAGTTTAGCGGATGCAGCAATGCTAGTTGCCGCGCGGGGCCGAGTGATGCAGCCACTGCCTTCCGGTTCGATGCTGGCTCTGAATCTGGCGGAGCCCGAGGTCCAGGGAATCTTGCCGGCAGGCCTCGAAGTGGCGGCCGTGAATGCACCCGAGCTCCTTGTCGTGTCCGGTCCGACGAGCCAAGTCACCGATTTCGCGGAAGCCATCGAACGAGGCCAATACGGTTCACAGCTGAACTGTCGCTTGCTGCATACTTCACACGCTTTTCATTCAGCGATGATGGATCCGGCTGTGGTCCAGTTCCGGGAAGTAGTGCAACGCGTTGATTTCGCCGTTCCCCGTCTGCCGATCTGGTCTACGGTGACTGGACAGATAATGAGTGACCAGCAGGCGACGGACGCTGAATACTGGTCCCAACAAATTCGGTTGCCAGTTCAATTCTCGTTGACTCTGGCCAACATGTTGGACAAGCCCGAACTGGTCTTGTTGGAAGTTGGGCCCGGGCAAGCCTTAACCAGTTTGGCGCGCCAACAGTCACTCGCCGCTGAACGACAATTCGTTGTCTCCAGTTTGCCCCATGCCAAACAGAAGTCTTCCGCTCGGCAAGCCGTGTATCAAGCTCTGACGCGGCTGTGGCAGGCTGGCGTTAGCCCCGATGCACAGGCTTGGTTTGGTCCGCAGCGGCGGCGACTGCATCTGCCCACTTATCCGTTCGAGCGCCAGCGACATTGGTTTGAAGTGTCCTCGCCGCCAGACGATCACTCGAGTCCGGTTGGCCACGCGGCCGTCGGTGAGGCAGGAGCTCGACAGCCGGCAGCTGAGGCCGCTTCCGTGCCATCCGATCGGTCGACCGCCTCGACGGTAATTGGCCAGCGCTTGTCCAGCAACGCTGCGGAAACCCAGAAAACCGCCGAAGAGCTGGTTCGGCAACACATGCAAATTATGCATCGTCAATTGGATCTCCTATCCCGCTACCCTAAGTGAGAAAACAGTCGCATGTCGTCCGCAATTTCCAGCGACGCTCAGCAGCAAGCCAACAGCGCGCTGGCCCAGGTTCTGCGCGATTCTTCAGGATTCGAACTCGGCGATTTGAATCGCCAAGCCAGCTTTTTGGAACTGGGGTTTGACTCGCTGTTCTTGATTCAGTTGAGTCAACGACTCAAACGCACTTTGGGTGTCAAAGTTGCATTTCGTCAGCTGATCGAAGACGTGTCCACCATCGATGCACTGGTCGACTACTTGGCCGCGAATGCCCAGTTTAAGTCTCCCGCAAATGCGCCCCAGTCCGCTGGCGAAGCCGCGCAAGCAGTCGTTGCCAATTCCGCGCCGCCAGCCCAGCCGCCAATACAGCCAGCGGTTGCTAACCCGCGCCCGCCGCAACCCGTTGCCGACGTGCTACGCCACGCACCAACCGTGGCGGCCACCAATGCGCTGCCCAGCACACCGCCAGCGCCCCTGGTTCCCACGGTCGCACCGCCACCCGCCATGCCTGTAGGCACCGTCCCTGCCACTGCGCCAATTGCACAACCCTTGTCCGGCAGCGGTCTGGAGCAGCTCATCGCGCAGCAAAACGCATTGATGGCGAGGCACTTGGATCTATTACTCGGGCAAGCGGCGGCGCCTTCGCCAGCAGCTGTCGCTCTGGACCAAGCCGCCCAGCCCGCGGTACCGCCTGCGCCGGGCTGTGGTACGAATTGCGAATCTGGCGTCGAACACCAATGGATGGACGAGCAGCGGTGCACCAGTGAAGATAACTCATCCGCCAGCCCAGATACCGCAACAGACGCCAACGCTGACAAACGCTTCGAAAGATTTGGCCCTTACAAGCCGGTGCGTCGTGGTGCTAACAATGGTCTGACGGAACAGCAGCAAACGCATTTGAACCAGTTCATCGAGCGCTATACCAGCCGTACCAAGCAGTCGAAACTGCACGCCGAAGCCCATCGTGACCAATTTGCGGATCCTCGCGGCGTGGCCGGCTATCGCAGAGTTTGGAAGTCGATGGTCTATCAAATTGCGGTGGAACGCTCGCAAGGATCCAAGTTGTGGGACGTCGATGGCAATGAATACGTCGACATCGCGATGGGTTTTGGACTGAACTTGTTTGGGCAATCGCCGGAGTTCGTCACTCGGGCACTGCATCAACAACTGGATCGTGGCGTTGAAGTCGGCCCCCAGTCTCCACTGGCCGGCGAAGTAGCGAGCTTGTTGTGCGAATTTTCAAGGCAGGAACGCGTCACGTTCTGCAATACCGGCTCCGAAGCAGTCATGGCTGCATTGCGGCTGGCTCGCACGGTGAATGGCAAGACCAAGACGGTGTTCTTCAACAAAGACTACCACGGGAACTTCGACCAAGTTCTGCTGAGATCGCGGGCGATTGGCAATCGGCACTTGTCCTCACCTGCTGCGCCGGGCGTTCCCGATTGGTATTCGGACAACACGTTGGTGTTGGACTATGGAACCCCCGAAGCGCTGCGCATTATCGAAGAAGAGGCGGACGACATTGCCGCGGTGCTGATTGAACCCGTGCAAAGTGCCGATCCGTTCATTCAACCTCGTGAGTTTCTGCAAGAGGTACGCCGCATTACTCGAGAACATCAAATCGCGATGATCATGGATGAAGTCATCACAGGATTTCGGGCGGCCCAGGGCGGTGCGCAAGAGTGGTTTGGGGTTTGGGGTGATATGGCGACTTACGGCAAAGTGCTTGGTGGCGGTATGCCCATCGGAGCCTTGGCTGGCTCCGCCGAGTATATGAACGCCCTGGACGGAGGAACATGGAGATACGACGGAGATTCCGAGCCCGATGCGGATATGACATTTTTTGCCGGTACTTTTGTCCGGCATCCACTGGCTATCGCGGCTGCCTACGAAGTCCTCAAGGAGGTCAAGGAACAAGGCCCGGAGATGCAACAACGCTTGACGGACAGAACCACTTATTTGGTCGAAACGCTGAATCGTTTTTTTGAACGCGAGCTGTTTCCCATCCGCGTGGCGCAATTCACATCGCTGTTCCGCTTCATGTTTCCGCCCGACTTGGAATACGCGGACATGCTCTACTTTCATCTGCTCGATCGCGGCATTTTCACGCGAGGCTGGGGCGACAACTGCTTTTTGTCGACGGCGCACAGCGACGAGGACATCGAGCGAGTTATCCGAGCCGTTCAGGAAAGTTGCTTGGAAATTCGCGAGGGCGGCTTTTTTCCCGAGCCCGATACTGCGCCAACAAAACCGAGTCACCAAACTCCTGCCGACGCGCCTCAGGAGCCCGTGGCGGATTCGCAAGCTGATTCTCCGTCAGTCGGTCAGCATGTGGAGGAGCTTGTGGAAACTCGAGTCCGCTACGTCGATCCCGAGTCGGCCGGCGGGTCGGCAATCGCTAGCAACGCACCGGCACAGGGCCTGGCGCATTCTGGTGTTGACCAAGAGGAACTGCCGAACTCGTCGTCGGACCGCTCTGTCGCTATCCACCTGGCTGACTCCGACGCGCCAGATCGCCTGTCCACGCTGATTGGCATCCAAGAAGCCGGCACTCGACCGCCGTTGTTCTGCATGCCGGCTGCGGACGGACTGACACTGGTTTATCACGAATTGGCCGAATGTCTGGGGCCGGATCAACCGGTGTATGGTCTGAATTCACCAGGCGTGTACCGGGAGCCGATTCCTGACACACTGGAGGAATTGGCAAGCCGGTTCATTGAAGACATACGTGAGTTGCAGCCCAGCGGACCGTACTTGTTGATTGGTTATTGTTCCGGAGGAACTACGGCACTGGAGGTTGCCAGGCAATTGCGTCAGGCAGGCGAGCAGATTGCCTTGGTGGGCTGCCTGGAAAGCTACAACTGGTTGACCGCACCATCAACGGAACCCACGCTACGGGTCCAAGCCCACTACCAATACGAGCGTGTGAAGTATCACTGCTTGAATTTCATGTTGCTCAACAACCGCCAGAAGATTGAGTTCCTGAAGTCCAAGTTTGCTGCCCTGCGCGAACGGCTGCAGGTTTGGCGAGGGTGGTTTGGGCGCATCATCACGGGCAGTCGAAATCAACGGGGAAACACCGTCAATATGTCAGATATTTGGCGCAAGCATGATGCAATTGCAGAAGCCTATGTGCCGCGGAAGTATCCAGGGCATTTGCTCCAGATTCGACCGCGTCGCGATTACAAATGCCATATAGGTGAAGAACTGGAAGCCACTGAATTGGAGTACTGTCATCTGGACGTCTATCCGGCGGGCATGATGGTGCAGCCGTTTGTTAATCAACTGGCTCAGGAACTCAAACTCCGAATGGATCGTGGCCTGGCGCGGTGTGCGTCTGCAGCGCGAAAATCGGGCTAGCGCGATTCGCACGGGCACTTGGCTCGCGTCGTCAGCGGCATCGCATGATGCTGGCCAGCTAGTGTGCGCCGGCGTTACAAGTAATCCTTGAGAAAACGCCCTGTATGCGACGTGCGGCACTTGGCGACCTGTGCCGGCGTTCCACAAACCATGACCTTGCCGCCCTTGTGCCCACCCTCCGGCCCCAGGTCAATGACATGATCCGCCGTTTTGATGACATCCAGATTGTGCTCGATGACCACGACAGAATGTCCGGATTCGACGAGGCGATTTAGGCTGACCAACAACCGGTCGATGTCCGCGAAATGCAGTCCAGTGGTTGGTTCATCCAAGATGTACAAGTTGTGCTTGCCGCGTTTGAGCTTGCCCAGTTGCGATGCCAACTTGACACGCTGGGCCTCGCCGCCAGAAAGCAACGTGGACGGATGTCCGAGTTTGAGATAGCCAAGCCCCAGGTCATTCAGTACTCCAATTTTGCGCGCGATCGTCGCCTGATCCGCAAAGAACTCGGCACTGTCCTCGATGGACATTTCCAAGACGTCAGCGATATTCTGGTCGCGGTAAGTCACCTCCAGTGTTTCTTGGCTGTAGCGGGCCCCTTTGCAAGTTGGGCAAGTCACCTCCACGTCTGGCATGAACGATAGCTGTGTGGTGATGGTGCCTTCGCCGGAGCACTCTTCACAGCGACCTCCTTTGACGTTGAAACTGAACGTCGAAGCGGTAAAGCCTCTTGATTGAGCTTGTTTGGTTTCAGCGAACAAAGCACGAATGGCGTCGTAAATTCCGATGTAGGTCGCGGGATTGGATCGACTCGTGCGGCCGATCGGCGACTGGTCGATGTCGATGACATCGCTGATGTGCTCGTGCCCGAGTAACTGATCATGCTCGCCGGCCAACACTCGGCTGTCGCGTAACAGGCAAACCAACTGTTTGTGAACGATCTCGTGCACCAAGGAGCTTTTCCCCGATCCCGATGCTCCGGTCACGCAGACAAAGCGTTCCAGTGGAATGTCCACGGTGACATCTTGGAGATTGTTGTGCCGAGCGCCCGAAACGGATAGCCACTTGTCCGGCGCGGCGCGTTCGCTGTTGGGTACGACGATCTGGCATTTGCCAGATAAATAACGCCCGGTCAGCGACTTGGTGGACTTAAGGACGGTCTGCAGGGGACCGCTGCACACAACTTTTCCACCGTGGACGCCGGGGCCCGGACCGATTTCCACCACATGGTCGGCAGCTCGGATCGTGTCGGCGTCGTGCTCCACCACGATAACCGTGTTGCCCAGGTCGCGAAGACGTTCGAGCGTCTCGATCATCTTGACGTTGTCTTTGGGATGAAGCCCGATGCTGGGCTCGTCCAGCACGTAGAGCATTCCCATCAGGCCTGATCCGATTTGCGACGAGAGGCGAATGCGCTGCGATTCGCCTCCCGACAAGGTCGACGAACGTCGGTTCAAGTTGAGGTAGTCCAGGCCAATGGCGATCAGCAACTCGAGCCGAGTGCTCACTTCTTTGAGGATCGTATCGGCCACGGCCTTCTGTTTGATGGAGGGTTTGATCCCCTTGAGAAAACTCAGCAGTTCCACCAGGTGCATTTGCCCAAGGTCATATATGCTGCGACCGTTCACGTGTACCAATCGTCGGGCGCGTTTGAGTCGTGCCCCACCGCATTCGGGACAATCGTATTCGACCATGACTTGCTTCAAGTACCGGTCCATGCCGGCGCTGGAGGTGCCTTGTTTGCGGTACCACCGGTAGTTGTGCTCCAGTTGGTTGATGACACCCGCGAATTTGATCATCTTGCCGGCGTGCTGTTTGCCCTGTTTGGCACCCGCTGGCAAGACAACCGGAAACTGCTGGCCCTTGGTGCCATACAACAGCAGGTCGACGTGGGACTTCTTTAGTTTCTCAAAGGGCTTATCCAGATCCAAATCAAAGTGCGCAGCCAGACTGGCCAAAATGCGACCTCCCCAGCTATCACGCGAGTTGTTGAGCGCCGCTTTGACAAATGCTCCCTCTGCCAGGGAGCGAGTCGGATCGGGAACGAGCAACCGGGGGTGCACCCGCATCGCCGTGCCGATCCCGGCACACGTAGGGCAGGCGCCGCTGGGATCATTGAACGTGAATTGAGCTTGATTCATGTCGCCAGCAACGACGTGATGCTGCTTGCATCCGAAGCCATCGTAGAATTTCTTCAGTTTGGCCGTCAGCCGCTTGGGGCGCACGAGGTGAAAGCTCAGCAGTCCGTCGCCCAATTTGAGTCCGTGCTCCAAAGATGTGACAACTTGAGCGTCCATTCCCGGTTGAATCACGAACGAGTCGACGATGGCTTCAATCGTGTGCTCGGCATCTTCGTCCAACTCGATATGCTCTCCCAAATCTCGATCTTGGCCGTCGATTGTCGCTCGCCGATAACCGTTGATGCGGATCTGCTCAAACAGGTACTCGTAGTCTTCGCCGAAGATCTTGACCACCGGCGCACGCACTTCCACTTCGGTGCCCGGAGGCAGAGACAGCATGTGTTCGAGCATCTGATGCGGCGTACGAATTTCGACCGGCTGTTCGCACAAAGGGCAGTGCGGAGTCCCCATGGTGGCAAACAGCATGCGTAGATAGTCGGCAATATCGGTCATTGTGCCGACAGTGGACCGTGGGTTGGAGCCAACCGTCTTTTGATCAATGGACACCACTGGAGACAGGCCGCTGACGAAGTCAACATCCGGCTTCTTCATTTGCCCGATGAAGCGTTTTGCAAACGCGGACATCGAGGCCAGCAAACGGCGTTGCCCTTCGGCGTAGATGGTGTCGAAGGCCAGCGATGACTTGCCGGAACCACTCACACCGGTCACGACGACCAGCTTGTCGCGGGGGATTTTCAGCTTGATGTTTTGCAGGTTGTTTTCGCGGGCACCGCGGATATCGATACTTTTGAGCATCTATCCAACGTTCCTTTCCCCAGACCGTGGACTGGGCGCCGGGTGAAGAGTGCACCTGCTCTTGCGAAGATCGCGGCAGCCGTTCGTCCATCGAAGCAAGCCGCATCATAGTCCGCATCGAGCGCCGGGCAACCGGCGAACACGGCATTGGTTGCTGCCTTCGCTTCCAGGCAAGGGTGCCAATGGCGCTGCCACAGTTCGAAGACACTGGCATCGCTGGCTGGCGGCTGTCGACGGCCATCAACTACCGGATTGAGAGAACCAATATGGTTGATGACCGGAGCTGGTGCCTGTGCGATTCGTAGTAGAAATGCCGAGTGGGGCCGATCGCTTCGAAAAGCCATCGGCCCCACTACGGGCTGCCCCCTGCCCTCGTTCACAGCATCAAGCTGTACTCTTCAATTTTGTGGTACGTCTCCCGGTGTGACGACGGCTTGCTGAAGACCGTCGCCACGGACCGGAAACACGTAAGGCGTACTGGTGTTGTCTGTTTTTGAGTGGGCTCTTCTCGAGTGTTGGTAACGAGTTCGACGGTGGTGCCAGCTAGCCGTCCGCAAGCTTGCTAGTTTCTGGGCTGCTAGTTTCTGGGCTGCCAACGTGGAATGGATTCGGCGGGAATGACTTGCACGGCGCGACCTCCAACCGAGCTGGTGGTTTTCGGGGCCGCACCGGTGCCTGAAGAGCGCGGTGAATCGTCTAGTCCCAGGCCGCCCCAATCAAATTGTTGGGCCGACGCAGTGCGTACTGCGGGTTCCGCAGCGCGACGCAGGCGATTGGGACGGTTCGCCGCCGAGAGGTTATCCCGCTCGGGCAGCGGGGCCAGATCGTTGCCCTCACCATCTGCTTCTTCAGACGTGTCACCATCCTCACCCTGACCGGGTTGGTCGCCTTCGTCATCCTGATAGACTTCGTTCGCATCAGGTTGGCTGTAGCTGTAGCCTGGATCCGACAGGTTGCCTTGCGTCAGGCCGCCGGATTCCACGGGTCCCAAGCTAACCACACCGGGCCGTGTATAGCCGTAGTCGAAGTAGATGCCGCTGGCCCGCTCACTAGCTCGCTCTTCAGCGTCCCAGTAGGCTTTGTCCAACCAAGCACCTTCTTCGAGCGCGATGTTGTTCAGGTCGAGAAGCGAGCCTTTGAGGTAGTGAATATTCACAATCGCTTTGTTGTATTCGCACACCGCCTGGAAGAACGATAGCTGTGCTCGCGAACGCCGCTCCTCAGCTCGCAGTAGATTATCGAGCAATTGGTTCAGCTCGCCGACATTGCCACTGATCTTTTCGTTGTAGATTCGAATCTCGTCTTCATTGGCCAACAGTTGATCGCGAAAGTCGCTGATCGAGACAAACGTCGAATCCAAATTGCGCCAAGCCGTGGACAGTTCGTTGATAAGCGCCACTTCCTTCTCTCGCAGTTCTTCGTGGAATTTGTTCAATTGGATGTGGGCGTTCTGTATGTTCGTCGCCGCGCGTCGGTTGCCGAAAGCCTGTGGTGTAAAGGTCAGGTTGGCTCCTACCTCTTGATAATCGCCTCCCGTAAACTCCTCAAACGCCGTTGAGCCGCCGCCGGGAAAACGAATACCGGTTCGATCGGAACTTGCCAGCCGGTCCCCGACACCCAGCCAGCGATAGAACGCGGTCGCATCCAACTGAGGTAGGATTTCATTCTTGGCTTTGATCAACTCCAACTCGCGTTGCTTGATCGCCCACTTCTGACGTCGTAGTTCAGGACTGCGGGTGAGAGCTTCGGCCTGAATGTCACACCAATCAAAGTGGATGCGGGCCACGGTGGGATCGTCGGCCGGACGAATCAATTGCCCGTCGGTTGGTCCCCAACCAATCTTCTCACGCAGTGTTTGTTCACGACCGTACAGCCCACGCGGGTCGTTGCCCGGCACAGAGGAGCCGTAGAGTGAGGCGTGCACCTGTTGGCGAAATTGTGCGTAGAGAGCTCGCGATTGTGCTTCGGCCTCAGGAGGTGTGTCGCCAATTTTGTTTCGAGCGTTGGCGACTCGCCACAGATCCGTGGCTGACTTGTGAGCCACTTGGGCGGCTTCAAACGATCGGTAACCGCAGTAGAGATCCCAGTAGGCGTCCTCGACGGACTTCACCAAATTGCGAACGTTGGCATCGTACTCGTGCAGCTGCAGATCTTCGTTGATTCGTGCCAGTACGATTGGGATGCGATTCACCAAAGCACCACGCCCTCGCAACAACGGTTGCGTGACTTGCAGTTCTAACGCCACCGTGTAATCACTGGGCACGGCCCGTCCGATGCCCGGCGATGGGATATTGTTGCGAGCATAAACCGTGGTGAAGCGTGCGGTGGCAATGGTGCCCGTGGCCATTCGCTTCGAAATGGCGGCTTGCCCGTTGGCGTCGACGGCTTGGAAGAACTGAGGATTGAAGATGTTTCCGGCGCCCACGTTACGTGGCCGGTCCGTGGTGTTGTATCCCATCAAGAAAGACGCTTGCGCATCGAACTCGCTGAGCGCGTCCGCGACACCACCTACTTGATTGGCACGAATGGAGCCCCGGGGCGCGACTCGATTGCCCTGGCTGTCGACAGTCAACGGTTGCGTGTTGGCGGTGGTTGCTACCAAGGCGGGATCGTAGACACTGGGCAATTGACCTGGAGCCGCACTCAGAGTGGCGGCCGAAGTGCTGCCGCTCTGTTGGTTGGAACCGTTCACGATGCGCAGAATCTTGAAGTTCTGCAGCGCCATCGAAATGCAGTCTTCCAGGGTTAGATCCACAAATTTGGTAGGGATGTGGTCTGGGCCGAAGGGAACGTCCGCATGGGTGGCCTCAGGAAGACTCTCGACGTGGACGTCGGCGTATTCGATGTCCATCGACTGTGAGATATAGTTCGCCAGGGACTCGTCTCGAGCGACGAAGAACGGCTGCGTGGGATGACACCCGGTAAAGAGCACCATGCCGATCTGAAGAATCGCGGCCCAGCGGAAAATTGGTCGGCTCATCGGAGCGAGGTTCCTACCAAGTCTGTCGCTCCATCCAACGGCCAGAGTCTGCGCCCACGAGGCGCATCGTCTTGGCAGCCGCGGATCTAGCTGCGACGGAATCTTGCTATTGAACCCCCCTGTCAGTGAACTCCGGCCACATCTGTGTCACCGAGATCACCCGACACACCTGTTATCGTCGAAGGCCCCCGTAAACTTTGACTGATCCGTACAAATTGCCAAATTGCTCTGGGTGCTATAGCTAGCAAACGGCAGCTGTCACCCAGCTGCAGTCGTTGAACACCAGCCTAGCCAGCGGTTTGAGACTGGTTCTTGGAAGGAGAAACCAAGCACGATGCGCCCGAGCTGTGTTGACCTCGCTGCTGGCCTACAAGCCCAACTCTTTCAGCTTGGGTTCCAAGGCGACCGCCCACTTCTCATAACCGGCTTCGCTCAAGTGCAGCAGGTCGGGCATGATCTCACGCCGAATCGTGCCATCGGGTTCCAGAAAGTGTTGGCCGATCTCCAGATAGTGCACGCGCTCGCCGTCAGCCAGCCGGCGGATCCGCTGATTGATGGCCACGTTGTTCAGGCGAGCCTCGTCCAGAGAGTCAGCGCCTCGGGGGAACACGCCGTGCAATACGATTTTCGTTTCGGGTAGGCGTTCAGCCAGGATGTCCAGGATCTCGCCAACCCCAGCGGCCACCTCGTCCGGATCTTGCATAAAGTGTCCCGTGTTGTTGGTGCCAATCATCAACACGGCGACCTTGGGCTTGATCTTGCCCAAGTTGCCATGGGTCAGTCGCCAGATGACATGCTCGGTGCGGTCTCCGCCGATTCCCAGGTTGATGGCGCGGCGCTCTCCGTAGTGCTGCTCCCAAACTTGTTTGCCAGCACCTTCCCAGCCTTGGGTTATCGAGTCTCCAATGAAGGCCAAGTCCACATTTCCTCGTCTGGCGTTGGCGGTCAGTTGAGCATTGCGGGCTTTCCATCTCGACTCGTCGCCGCGGGTGGCCGGGATGGTGGCCGTGTTAACGTCGTAGAATTGCCGCAGGTCTCGATAGCGCTTTTGCAGCCCGGCCAGAACGCCCGCGTAGTCCGGATCCGCGTGAACGCTGCGCATTTCTTGAGGATCCTGCTGCAAATCGAACAAATTCCACTCGCGACCGCGCGGGAAGAACATCAGTTTGTAGCGGTCGGTGCGCACGCCGTCGTGCACAGGCACATTGTGGACGGCGGCGTTTTCGTAGTAGGCATAGTAAATCGCGTCGCGCCAGTTGGCCGATGGTTGGCCTTGGTTCTTGAGCAGCGGCACTAGACTGCGCCCTTGAATGGCCTGGGGAATGTTGGCTCCGGCCCAATCAAGAAATGTCGGTGCGTAATCGATGTTTTGAATCAAGGCCGTGGACTTGGTACCCGGTTCGATGACTCCCGGCCAACGAATCAAGAACGGCATCTTGAGAGATTCTTCAAACATCCAGCGTTTGTCGTACCAGCCGTGTTCGCCCAGATAGAAGCCCTGATCGGAGCTGTAGATGACGATCGTATTCTCGGCCAAACCTTCGTCGTCTAGATAATCCAGCAACTGCCCGACACCATCGTCGACCGCTTGCACACAGCGTAAATAGTCTTTGATGTAGCGTTGGTACTTGAACTGAACAACTTGCTTGTCAGTCAGTTCCCCGGCTTTCATCCTCCGAATGAACTCCTGATTCTCGGGTTCGTAGGCCGCATCCCAGGCCGCTCGTTGCTCAGCGGTCATCCTCCGATACTCGCCGTTTCCTCTTAGAGATCGAAAGTAGTCGGGAAAGTAATTGTCGCCCTGGAACTTCATGTCGTGACCCCAGGAAAAATGATTCTTTAACGACATTTCGTTCTGTTGAAGCAGCTTGCTGCGACCCGCATAGTCGTCGAACAGGGACTCGGGCTCGGGTACGTCGACGTCTTTGTAGAGCGAAAAATGTCGAGCTGGTGGTGACCAGTTGCGATGCGGCGCCTTGTGCTGACACATCAGAATGAATGGACGATTCTGGTCGCGTTGCTCTTTCAGCCACTGCAAGGAATGTTCAGTAATGATGTCCGTGCAGTAGCCTTCGAAACGCTGGCGCGACCCGTCCATCTGGATAAAGTCCGGGTTGTAGTAGCTTCCTTGTCCAGGCAGTACCTCCCAATGATCAAAGCCCGTCGGATCGGTCGACAAATGCCACTTGCCAATCAAAGCCGTTTGGTAGCCGACCTCCTGCATCAGCTTAGGAAACGTCGTTTGCGTGCCGTCGAATTTGTTGCCATTGCGCAAGAATCCATTCACATGGCTGTGCTTGCCGGTCAGGATGCAGGCTCGCGAAGGTCCGCAAATCGAATTTGCGCAGAACGAATTGCGAAACAGGGCGCCCGAGCTGGCGATGCGGTCCAGATTGGGCGTCTGGTTGATGCGGGAGCCATAAGCGCTGATGGCCTGTGGTGCGTGATCGTCAGAGAAGATAAATAAAATGTTCGGTCGCTGTGGCTGGGCCGCTAGTGGGCCGCAAAACAGCAATCCCAGGAACAACGACAATTTCCGCATGAGCTTCTCTCTGATGTAATTCAATGCAATTTTCCTTCTCGTCTACCGTTGGTTTCGCTTTCGCCGTTTGAATTGCTGCCAATCCTGGCGTGAGGTCACCGTGCTCATCAAGGATCCAGACGCTCGAACATCAGCAATCGAAACTCCATCACCTGCCCGCCGGGAATGTCGAGTGCTGACAGAGTTAGTGGACGGCGACCGGGCTGAAGTTCAATCACTCCTAAATCCATCGCTCGAAAGTCTTTCACGTAGGATTCGACGCGCGGGACCCGATCATGCTCCTGACCACGCGCGGGCGGATCCCAGGCTTCAGTGATTTGCGCCTTCAATTGTGCTTGTCCGCAAGTTAGCTGAACGGTGGCTCCTAGGTCTTCGGCGGGGCACGCATAATGCAACTGGACACGGTACTTGCCGGCCGCCCCGACTTCGACGTCCCAGCTAATCTGCTCGCTGGTTTTCGTCCAATTTCTCAAGTAGGAACAATTGGGAAAACGATTGGAACGTTGGATATCGCCGGAACTCTGAGCATCGCGAGCCGGCATTTGTGTAAAGCGATAGTCGGCGTGCCCCAACGGAAATGCGCGATCGTCCTGGTCATAGCCTTCGATCTCAGCGCGGTACGTTTCCGCCGTTTGACGCAATTCCCGCACCACTTGCGGATGCAACTCGGCCACGTCGCGGCGCTGGCCAGGATCTTGAGCGATGTCAAACAATCCGCCTTGATGGCCTAACCGGAAACGCTGATTGCGAACGCTGAGCTTCCCGCGCCAATGAGAGATAATGTGTCGATCTTGCCAGCCTTCGGTGCGGCCTAACAACAGCGGCTGCAATGAACGCCCGTCCAGCCGCTCTGCCTGGGACAGCGGTATCTGGGCCATGTCGGCCAGGGTGGGCACTAAATCGATGGCTGCCCCGATGCGGGTGACCATCGTGCCGGGTGCAATTTTGCCCGGCCAGCGAATCAGCAGGGGCGAGCGCACGCCTCCCTCGTCCGTCGAGCCCTTGCGGCCCTTCATGTCGCCGTTCCAGCGCGAACCATTGGGTCCGTTGTCACAAAAGTAGAGCACGATCGTGTTGTCCGCGATGCGCCATTCGTCCAACTGGTCCAGCAATCGTCCCACATTGGCATCGATGTTCTCGCACATGGCCAGGGCGCAGCGAGTGTGCGGCAAGTTCTCCTTCTGCGGCTCGCGATGCCGCATCGCCAACTCGGCGGATTCGAACTTGCGCCAGTAGGCGTCAGGCACTTGCATCGGCGAGTGCGGTGTGTTGTAAGGCAGGTATGCAAAAAAAGGTTGCTCACGGTCGACCGCTTGCCGCATGAATGCCAGGGCCTGATTGGTAAAGTCATCTACGCAGAAGCCTTGACCGCGAACCAGCCTGCCATTGCGCTCCAGCGGAGGGCTGAAGTAGTCGCCCCAATGTCCGCTGCAAAAACCGTAGTACTCGTCGAAGCCGCGACCGTTGGGATGGTAGGGAAACTGCATCCCATTATGCCACTTGCCAAAAGCACCGGTCGCGTATCCAGCTTGGCGAAACACGTCAGCCACCGTGACCTCGTCCAAATTCAATCGTTCGCCGCCGGCCGAAGTGCTGAAGACCCCGCCGCGGGCGTGATAGCGGCCCGTTAGAAACTCGGCTCGCGTCGGAGAACACACTGGACACACGTAGAAGCGGTCGAATCTCGCGCCGTCGTGCGCCAGCGAGTCAATGTGCGGTGTGCTTAGGTTCGTATTGCCATGGATGCTGAGATCGCCCCAACCTTGGTCGTCGGTCAGTATGACCAAGATGTTCGGGCGCTCCGCGGACCAACAGGTCGCCGCCCACAGGCAGCCCAACACCGCACTCAACAATCGAGCCGTTCGCTTTTTCATTTCAAACTCTTTGCAGGATTTCACCGCCGGTGACTGGCCATCTCCCAGCGAGGCTGCGCGATTACCCAGCGAGGCTGCGTGGTGGTCAAAGGAACGCTATTCGGGGCACGAGCTCTGGCGGCCAGCGGTTCGAGGAGGGCCAAACTTGAGAATGAGACCGGTAGGAAGGAGGGTGCATTTTAGCAGCTGCGACGGCATAAAGCTCACAACCCGAACGATCCACCTGGAAATTTGCCTCGTCAACCCGCAGAATCCTTCCCGGACCGTGCTGCCGTGCGGTGGCGACATAGATTTCCAGTGCGCTATTCAATGGCTTGTAATGCATCAGCGTTTTCGTCGGCAAACAGCATGTCTGGACAAACTCAATCTGATCTTCAATGTCGCCGAAGAGGAAATCGGCGCCGAAGCGTAGAGCAACATCGAAGCGTGAAGCGGCGTGGTGCAGCCATCGTCGAGTTCGCTATCGTGCTGCCTGTCTTCGTGCTGATTCTGTTGGGCACGATCGAAGCCACGTCGATGATCTTCTTGCAACAGTCGCTGAAGATCGCAGCGTACGAATCAACACGCGTCGCTTTGGTGCCCGGCGCGGACGCCAGCAATGTTCAAGCGGCCGCCGATGGCATTCTCAACGGTCGTGGAGTTGTCGATCCCA
>JANQOL010000536.1 GCA_028289675.1 Pirellulaceae bacterium | reverse complement strand
TCTTGAAAGATGCCTGCCGGCAATATTCATCAACCGTCGATTTTTGCTGCGCGGTCGTCAGCTCTTCGACTAGAGGATGCTCTGGAGCGACAACCATGTAAGTTGCGCCAAACAGGGTGTCTGGCCGAGTTGTGTAGATGCGCAAATAATCGTTGCCGGCCTCAGCGGGGTAGCCTTGCTGCGCTCGGGCAGCTTTCCAAGCGGAAAACTCCTTCGCGTCCCCCAAGAAGAAATCGACCTCGGCACCCGTGCTACGGCCGATCCATTCCGTCTGCAGCTTTTTGATCCCCGGTGACCAATCCAAGTCATCTAAGTCCTTGATCAGCCGCTCGGCGTACGCCGTGATTCGCAGCATCCACTGCCGCAGGGGAATACGCTGTACCGGATGGGAACCACGCTCGCTCTTCCCGTCAATGACCTCTTCGTTGGCCAATACGGTTCCCAAAGCCGGGCACCAATTAACCAACGCATCGTCTTGATAAGCCAACCGATGTCGATCGCGATAGGCTGCTACCTCCGACTCGCCGGCACCGCGAACACTCTCTGGAATCGGCAGTTCATCAATGGGCCGTCCCCGCTGCTGGTCCGTATCAAACCAAGTATCGAAGAGCACCAGGAAAATCCACTGCGTCCAGCGAAAATACTCCACGTCCGTCGTCGCCAGCACTCGGTTCCAATCGTAGCTGAAACCCAGCATTTTCAGCTGGCGCGTAAACTCGGCGATGTTCTTTTCCGTGGATACGCGAGGCGGCGTATTGGTCTTGATAGCGTGCTCTTCGGCGGGCAAACCGAACGCGTCAAAGCCCATTGGGTGCAGGACGGTCTTGCCGCGCATGCGTGCAAATCGACACACGATGTCCGTGGCTGTGTAACCCTCGGGATGCCCAACATGCAACCCAGAACCGCTGGGATACGGGAACATGTCCAGCACGTAGAGCTTTTCCTGGTCAGGCAATTCTGGAGTTCGGAAAGTCTCTTTCTGTTCCCAATAGGCTTGCCATTTGGGTTCGATTTCAGCTGGATTGTAGCGCGGCATAGTACCAGGTAGCGACGGTAGAATAGGAAAGGTTGTTTTGCTTCGACTGCGGTTCGGCGCGGCCGGACATTGGCTGACCGGTTGTTCCAAGCCAGCAATCGCCACTACGTTAAGGTGCGTTTTGGATTCCGGCCAGAGGGGACACGCGTCGGGTGGCATATCGAAGTTTCCGCCCCCACAAAGCGACCACTAGCTTGACAAGCTGCTGTCGGAAGGGGTTCGCCGAGCGAAGCATCGGCGGCATCACATACGGCTGGCCACCCCAGCTTGTTCCAAGGGGTGCAATCCAACCATGCCAAGTGCGTCGGCTTCCGCGCTGGGAAACATCTTGCCGCGATTGGCGATTTCCCTGCGATCACAAGCAACCCGCAAACGTTGCATACAATCCAATGAGGCGCCGGAGAACATCTGGCCCAGGAACTGGCGTTTCTCCATGCCGACGCCATGTTCGCCCGTGATGGAGCCGCCCAATTCGATGCACAGACCAACAATGTCCGCGGCCAGGGCTTCGGCCCGTTCCAGCTGTCCTGGCTGCCGGCCATCGAACATGATCAATGGATGGAGGTTGCCATCGCCGGCATGAAACACGTTCGCAACCGGGATACCAGCTTGGTCACTCATTTCCTGAATGCGTTGCAGTGCGTATCCCAGCTGGCTGCGGGGAACGACGCCGTCCTGGACAATAAAGTCGGGGCTAAGCCGTCCGACCGCGGAAAAAACACTCTTGCGGCCTTTCCAAATACTGGCCCTTTGTTCGGCGTCGGCAGCCACTAAAACTTCGGTTGCACCACTGGTGGCCAGCAGCTGGTCCAGGACCCTGCGCTCGGCACGCACCGTTTCCGCGCTGCCGTCTAATTCGACGATCAAGACGGCGTCGACGTTCTGAGGATACGTGGCTCCGACAGCCGCTGTGGCCGCTTGCATGCTCAGCTGGTCCATAATCTCGATCGCCGCTGGCAGCAGTCCGCTCGCGATGATGGTACCCACCGCCTCACCTGCTTCGTGCAACGTGCGATAGCCCGCCAGCACGGTGTGAAAACTTTCCGGGCGTGGCAGTAACTTGACGGTGATGTCCAAGGCCACGCCTAACAATCCTTCGCTGCCCACCATCAGTCCCAGCAGATCCGGCCCCGTGACTTGGCCACTTGACGAACCCACATTCACCAGCTGACCGTCGGCCAAGACCATCGTCATGCCCAGAATGTGATTGCTGGTCATCCCATATTTCAAGCAGTGCGCGCCGCCGGAGTTGAAGGCGATGTTACCACCCAGCGTGCAAACTTGTTGGCTACTCGGGTCAGGTGCATAGTACAGTCCGGCGTGTTCCACGGCCGCGGTCAGTTGAGCATTGATCACCCCCGGTTCAACTCGTGCTCGCCGGTTCTTCAAATCCAACTCGATGATGCGGTTCAATCGATTCAACGCCAAGACAATGCCGTCAGCGTGAGGCAACGAGCCGCCGGACAAACTGGTACCGCTGCCGCGAGCGACGAACGGCACATCATTCTGGTGGCACCAACGAACCACTTCGATCGCTTCGTCGGTCGAGCGCGGCACCACAATGGCCTTGGGTTGCACCGCAAATACGGTTAAACCGTCGCTTTGAAATGCCCGTAACGCGCTATCGCTGGCTTGAAAGCGATCCGGTGGCAGCAACTGGCGCAAAGACTCGGGAATCTGGTCCACCGCGACTAGACTCCTGCACTGACCGGCGATGCACCGGAGGACACAGCGCCGGCGGCGGCCAGGGCAGCACCTGGCTCGAAAGCCAATCCAGCGTCACGAAGGATGATCTCTAGAGCTCCTAGGATCAGGCACACGTTCCGAGCCGCGCTGGAAGATCCCATCAAACCAATCCGCCAGGCCTGTCCCTTGAAGGGCCCCAAGCCGGCGCCGATTTCGATTCCGAACTCTGTCAGCAAACGTTTACGAACGGCCGCGTCGTCCACTCCATCGGGAACACGCACCGCATTCAAAGTGGTCAACGAGTGCTCGGGGATATAGCTCAGCCCCAAGGCTTCCAATCCGGCTCGCAGCATGCGGTGATGACGTTCGTGGCGTTCAAAGCGGCATTGCAGACCTTCTTCCAACACCATCTGCAGCGACTCGCGCAAGGCGTAGGTCATGTTGATGGGCGCGGTGTGGTGGTAAACTCGGTCGCTGCCCCAATAATTCCGCAGCATGGTCATGTCCAGGTACCAGCTGGTGACTTTGGTCTGTCGCTGGCCAATGACGTCTACCGCCCGCGGAGAAAACGTGACGGGCGCCAAGCCAGGTGGGCAGCTAAGGCACTTTTGTGTGCCGCTGTAGCAAGCGTCGATACCCCAGCGATCTACTGGCACATCAATGCCACCCAAGCTGGTGACGGCGTCCACCACAAACAGAGCTTCATGCGACCGCAATAGCTCCGCAATGTCGTCCAGTGGTTGATGTTCGCCAGTACTGGTCTCCGCGTGCACGATCCCGAACGCTTTGGCGCGTGGATGTTGCCGGAGTGCGTCGGCCACCTGTTCCGTCGCGATGCCTCGTCCCCAATCGACTTCGATCGCGTGCACTGTCGCTCCATACCGCTGCGCGACATCTTTCATGCGTCC
>JANQOL010000528.1 GCA_028289675.1 Pirellulaceae bacterium | reverse complement strand
ACCTGCACGACAGCTATGGCCAAGAGTTCAGGCAGCGATACGAGCACTATGAAGCGGAAGCAGCCGCCGGCCACCTCCGTCAGCACCGCACCATGCCTGCGGTGGAACTCTGGCGAAAACTGTTGACTCGCACTTTCGAGACAGGACATCCCTGGGTCACGTTCAAGGACCCGTCTAACATTCGTTCGCCACAGGATCACGCCGGCGTGGTTCACAGTAGTAACCTATGCACCGAAATCTTGCTCAATACCAGCCAGGACGAAACAGCGGTCTGCAATCTCGGCAGCATCAACCTTGGACGTCATGTCATCGACGGACAGCTTGATCTGGCCTTGTTGCAAAGCACGATCGACACCGCCATGCGGATGCTCGATAACGTCATCGATATCAACTACTACCCCACGCCTGAAGCGAAGAACGCGAACCTTCGTCATCGACCTGTCGGCCTAGGTTTGATGGGATATCAGGATGCACTGAGCGCACTAAGCATTCCTGTAGCCAGCGACGAAGCGGTCCGGTTTGCTGATTCCTCAATGGAAGCCATCAGCTACTTCGCGATTTTGGCATCGAGTCAACTTGCCGCCGAACGGGGCACCTACGAATCCTACCCGGGTTCCAAATGGGAGCGTGGCCTGCTGCCCATCGATACCTTGCAAGTCTTAGAAGACGAACGCGGTGAAAGTCTCGAAGTCGATCGGGACACCACGCTGCGGTGGCAAGAAGTTCGAGATGCGATCGCAGAGCATGGAATGCGAAACAGCAACTGTCTGGCCATCGCACCGACGGCGACCATTTCGACGATCGTTGGCTGTACACAGTCGATTGAACCCACGTACAAGCAACTTTACTCCAAGAGCAACCTATCCGGCGAGTTCACGCAGACCAATTTCGCTTTGGTGGGCGAACTGAAAGCCCTGGGACTTTGGAACCCAGAGACTCTGGACGCCTTGAAGTACTACGACGGCGCGCTTGGAGAGATCCAGCAGATTCCCGATGAGCTGAAAGAGCGTTTTGCCACTGCTTTTGAGATTGAGCCAGCTTGGTTGATTCGCGCCGCCGCGGCGCGACAAAAGTGGATCGATCAGGGCCAGTCGTTGAACTTGTACTTGGCAGCGCCGAGTGGCAAGGCCATTGACGCGATGTATCGCATGGCGTGGAAGGCTGGCCTGAAGACGACCTACTATCTGCGATCTTTGGCGGCGACCCAAGTTGAAAAGTCAACCGTGGATGTAAACCTGCATGGTATCCAGCCGCGCTGGATGAAGTCGCCAAGTCAATCGTCGGCCATCCATGTCGATCGAGTGTCCTCGGAAAAAAACCCGGCAACATGCAGCATTGATGATCCCGACTGTGAAGCTTGCCAGTAGGCATCCAGCGCTAATTTCATTGAATTGAACGCGGTTTTCGGATGTTCCAACGGCTGGGCGTTTGCCGAGCTTGGTCACCCAACCGATTCGCGCTGGCTCCGCGAGCGCAGCACCATTTCCACTTTTTGCTGACCCAAGGATGTAAACCATGTCTATTGCATCACCACAAACGCAATCTTCCTCCTCGACTCGTTTCGATGCCTCCGACAAGCGATTGATCAACTGCAATCAAGTCGACGTTAATCAACTCATGCCGCTGAAGTACCACTGGGCCTGGGAGCACTACCAAAACGGCTGCGCGAATCACTGGATGCCTACCGAGGTTCCGATGACCAAGGACATCGAGACGTGGCGAAGCGACAAGCTGACTGATGCCGAACGCCGGGTCATCATGCGGAATCTCGGCTTCTTTTCGACCGCGGAAAGTCTGGTAGGCAATAACTTGGTGTTGGCCATTTTCAAGCACGTCACCAACGCTGAGTGCCGCCAATACTTGCTACGCCAAGCGTTTGAAGAGGCGGTGCACTCGCACACGTTCTTGTACGTCGTCGACTCCCTTGGACTCGAAGAGGGAGAAGTGTTCAACATGTACCACGAGGTGCCTTCGATCGCGCGCAAAGACGCGTTTGAGACAGAACTGACCGCCGAAGTCCTATCCGAGGATTTTTCGACAGTGACGGACGAGGGTGCTCAAGCATTCTTGAAGAACCTGATCGGCTACTACCTGATCATGGAAGGTGTGTTTTTCTACACCGGTTTTGTGATGATGCTTTCTTTCCATCGTCGCAACTTGATGACGGGGATCGGTGAGCAGTTTCAGTACATCTTGCGTGACGAGACGATTCACTTGAACTTCGGAATCGATCTCATCAACGGCATCAAAGCGGAGAACCAGCACTTGTGGACGCCAGAGTTTCAGCAAGCGATGATCGATCGCGTGAAGCAGGCCGTCGAGCTGGAGTTGGACTACGCCGCCGACTGTCTTCCAGCTGGAATCATGGGCTTGAACGCCGGACTTTTCCGCGATTACGTTCAGCACATCGCCGATCGACGGCTCGAACGCATTGGCCTGCCGATGCAATACGGCTCTTCAAATCCATTCCCGTGGATGAGCGAAACGATGGACCTCGCCAAAGAAAAGAACTTCTTCGAGACAAGGGTGACCGAGTATCAATCAGCGGGAAGTTTGAGCTGGGACTAGTGCGAGTCGCGCAGATATATGGCCTGCGTCAGCAACGCTGGTCGTTGCTCATTCCGTCGAAAACAGACCACATCAAAAGTAGAAAAGCTCTAGCCTTTCGAAGACCAATCGACACCTTGGTCTTGGTGGACAGCGCTCAGGAGCCACCTGATTTTGGGCTCTGTTGTGGCTTCATGGTCCGGCGGAATCTGAAGGGGCGTCAATTTGGGCTTCCATCGCCTCCAACATGCGGAATGCCTCCGCAGTCGATGGAGAAGCAGGGTTGAGTTGTTGAGATATTTCGAGCCTCCGCCGCGTTTCCCGAACCGCATCACGCACCTCGATGCCTGATTTGTCTTCGGAGATCTTCTGCAGAAGCAGTACTGCAGTCAGCGTGTGCGCTTTCGGTGATCGAGGCGGCACACCGGCGGCGAGCGTCTTGTCGCTAACCATTTACGAGTCAGTGCCGAGGCTGCGTTCTAGACCTGGCGGCGTTTTCGCCAAGTTACGACTGCGGATCCCAGAACTCCGAGAAGCGCCAGACTAGACGGTTCTGGCACAGCACTAACGGATCCAAATCGAAAGGCACCTATCAACGCTGAGGTGCCTGTCGTGGTTAATCTCGCGCTGGAAAAGTCGACATCTGAGGTAAATCCGCGGCTCCCCGCTACAGCGAAGCCGCTAATATCGAATGTTCCCAACGAAGTTGCGAAGCCGTTGTCTGAGAAGAGTTGCACTTCATTGAAGGGTCGAAAGTTAGGTTCGGTCCAATGTAGTGTGTTGACAGCGGAGGCGAATGAGACATAGAGATTTTGAGCGTTTCCCGCAATGTTTAGCTGGCCGAACCCGTTGGTACCGGACAAATTGGTGGGTCCGGGATCAATCGAGAACGTGACTGCCAGGCCGTTTGGCGTGTACGGATTTGGCCCCGTAGTAAATGGAAGTGTAGGGTCCAGGAATGTTACCACTGGGCTTCCAGGGAGGTCGGCAGCGGTAGCCATGCTGACGTCGGCACGAGCTGACGAATGGGCTACGAGAACGCAGACGGCGCAGGTGAATAGGCTTAACCTCATCGAATTGATCTTCTCCGAAAATGTCGTTGCGTGATGGTGACGGGAAAACAAAAAATCTGCTGAAACATCTGGCAAAAAGTTCCAGGTCTACGGAAGAACCTCACCGCGCCTGGTCCGCCAGCTCCAGAAGCGTCGAAGGAAAAACCCTTTCATCGGATTTGCCCGATCCAGAAAGGGGCCTGGATTGGTGGCAGATACTTCGTCGGAAGATGTCCCCACACTATGAATTTGCGATTTTTCGAAGAGCGTCTTCCGAAAAATCGCAGAGACTGAAAATTACCCGCAGAACCCCTGCTTTTTGGGTATGGGATACGGCCTGTTGCCGGCCTAACTCGGATACTTCACACCGGTTCAAGAACTCTAGCGCAAGTACAGACGAACACGCGTGTTAGGACAGTCTGCAAGAATGAAGGTGTGCAAATCAGCCGCCACGCGATAGCGTGCGGTTCACTCCACGTTTTGCGTTGGCCGCGTGCTATCGCACTGCGGCTAATGCCATATTCGCACTACGGCGTCGCAGTGCGGCCCAGGATCTCGTCGAGAGAGAACAACTGGGATTGGTTGGAGGGTTTCATCTGGCGGCACTTCTTGTGGTTCTTGGCCGACGTGCGTTGGGCCCACTGGTCGTACATGGCGGCCAGCCGAGCGACCTGATCCGAGTGCTGGTCGCTCAGGTCGTTCGTCTCACAACGATCTTGGCTCAAATCGTATAGTTCCCAATCTTTGCTGCGCTCGGCTACCAGCTTCCAGCGTCCGTCACGAACGGCGTGGTTGCCGCTGAACTCCCAGTACAGCGGATGTGGTCCACGGTCAGACTGGCCGGCAAACGCGGGTAGCAGCGATATCCCTTCCATGGGCAGAACGTCCTGGCCATCAACTTCGGTAGGGTAAGTCGCGTGTGCAATGTCGACGACCGTCGGCATGATATCGACGATGTGAGACGTGAAATGACTTAGCTGGCCGCCGGCGGTGATGCGCTGGGGCCAATGGGCGATCATGGGCGTCAGTGTACCGCCCTCGTGTGCATACTGTTTGTACAGGCGTAACGGAGTGTTGCACATGTTGGCCCAGCGGGCGTCATAAGCAATGTCGCTGTCTGCGGGGCCTGGCCGCAAGATATCACCGCGCAGTCGTTGATAAGGACAAGCGCCGTTGTCGGAGAAAAATAGAATCAGCGTATTGTCCAACTCACCGTGTTGTTCGAGATTTTCAACCAGGCGTCCAATGTTCTGATCCAGCCGGTCGATCATGGCCGCGTAAACAGCCATCATGGGGGCGAGGAAGTCCACTTGCTCAGTGGTCATCTCTGACCAACTTTCCACTTTGGGGTCTCGGTCCGACAATTGCCAGGTGTCGTCGATGATGCCCATGTCGCGCATGCGTTCATGCCGCTGACGACGAATTTCGTCCCAGCCAACGCGGTAGCGATGCCGGTACTTGGCGATGTCTTCCGGCAGTGCGTGCAACGGAAAATGAGGCGCATTGTGGGCCAAGTACAAAAAGTACGGTTGCTGGCGACCACGCGCCTCGTCAATGAACTCGATGGCATAGTTGGTGAAGGCGTCCGTCGAGTAAAACCCGTCAGAAGGTGTGTATACCTGCCGGTCCAGGCGCATGAGATTCTCGCCCGTGGACCAGTCCTCGCCGTTGAAGAAGTTGATGCAGCCGCTTAGGAATCCAAAATAGCGGTCAAAGCCGCGTTCGGGCGGCGTGTCGGCCACGTGCCATTTGCCGCTCATGAGCGTCGCGTAACCCGCGGGCTTCAACACCTCGGCCAGCGTAACGTGCCCGGGACGTTTCAGGTTCTTAGACTGCTGATGCCACAACCCCGTCAGCAGGGAAGCCCGAGTCTCGGAGCATTTGGCATTGTTGTGAAAGTCGATGAATCGCAGACCACCGGCGGCCAGTCGATCCAAGTTGGGTGTATCAATCTCACCACCGTAGCAACCCAAGTCGGAGAAACCCATGTCATCGCACATGATGACGATGATGTTGGGTTGCTCCCCGGCTGGCAAACGTGGCGCTACCAGTCCACCGCTGATGCACAACCAAGCCGCGACCATTCGTAAAACAATCAACCTGGTGGTCATCCGCGCAGCTCCGGTCCAAGGCAGTAGGCAAAAAACTGGCCACTCAGTATAGCTGGGCGTAGCCGGATCAATGGGAGCGAAATGCGGTGCGCGCCTGCTTAATCCAGTCAATCTTGGTGCCTTTGCTTTCTGTCAGCCAGTATGCTTTCTGACCGTCGACGACTCGCAAGCGTCGATCGTGCAGTTTGGCCAAGTGCTCGATCCGTTGGCGATTGCTATAGGTCATCACCAGATAATCGTCTTCAACAGTCAGCGAGCGTACGAACCAGATCGATGCGTCGATCTTCAACTCCGCGACTTGCAATAGCACCTTGACCGGCCGAGGCAACTTGCCAAAGCGGTCGGTGAGTTCTTCGCGCATGTCGTCCAAATCGCGCACATCGGACACTCGGCTGAGCCGCCGATAGATGTCGATGCGATCGCGCAGGACGGGCACGTACGTTTCGGGCAGAAACGCTTGGACGGGCAAATCGACTTCCACGTCGATGCTCAACTTGGGCGGCTGGTGCGTCAGCTCCCGCACGGCGTTGCCCAGCAGTTGGCAATAGAGTTCGTAACCAATGGCCGCGATGTGACCACTTTGTTGTGTTCCTAGCAAATTGCCGGCGCCGCGAATCTCAAGATCGCGCATGGCAATGCCAAAACCCGCGCCAATCTGACTGTACTCTTCGATCGCGTGCAGTCGTCGCGAGGCGTCGGGTGACAGGTGTTTGTGACGGTCTACCAGCAAGTAGCAATGAGCCTGGTGACGATAGCGCCCTACCCTGCCCCGCAGCTGATGCAGCTCAGCCAGTCCGTAGCGGTTGGCTTCGTCGATAAAGATGGTGTTGGCATTGGGGATGTCCAGCCCGCTCTCGATAATGGTGGTCGCCAGCAACAGATCGTATCGATGGTCAATGAAGTCAACCATGACCTGTTCCAACTCGCCCTCAGCCATCTGGCCATGCCCAATGACCAGACTGGCCTCGGGTACGATGCGTCTCAAGCGAGCGGCCACCTCGTCGATGTCCTGCACTCGGTTGTGGACAAAGTAGATTTGTCCGCCGCGATTCAGTTCACGCAAGACCGCATTGCGGATGATCTGCTCGTCAAAGCGCACGGTCCGCGTTTCGACACTCAGTCGATCTTCAGGTGCGGTCTCCAGATTGGAGATATCGCGAACTCCGACCAGCGACATGTGCAGCGTGCGCGGAATCGGGGTCGCCGATAGCGTCAGCACGTCCACGTTGGCGCGCATCTGTTTAAGGCGCTCCTTGATCTCCACCCCGAAACGTTGTTCTTCATCAATGATCAGCAGGCCCAAGTTGTAGAACTTGACGTCTTTCGAAGCCAAGCGGTGCGTGCCGATCACGATGTCGACTTTGCCGCCCGTGAGTCCCTGCATGGTTTCGCGCTGCTGGCGAGTTGAGCAAAAGCGACTGAGCTTTTCGATGTCGAACGGAAACTCCGCCATCCGCTGTCGAAACGTCTTGTAGTGCTGTTCGGCCAAGAC
>JANQOL010000527.1 GCA_028289675.1 Pirellulaceae bacterium | reverse complement strand
GTTGATGATGTGCCACCGATGCCACTCCCCGCTGGGCGCGGTGGCTACCCCGCGCCCAGCGCGATCCGGGTCCGCCCTCGGGAGTTTGGGAGAAGTGTGATTTTTCAAGCCCGATCGGTAGCACGATTTCGCTTTGCCCATTGAGAACCGATTTGCCGTAGCCGGCGTCTACTGCGTATCCGTTTGATTTCTTCTATCAACACGGACAGCCCGAAACAGACCGTCGTGCCCGTGCAGATGAAGTACGCAAACTCGCCCAGCGTCTGCGTGATACTCCGCTGATCGCACCGGTAAACCGGTTCGACGTACAGTGCGTATGCGGCGCTCAAACCGCAGGCTAAAAACAGCAGCCCGACAGACGCGATCATTGGATTTCCCTCTCTCAAATGAAGTGCTTTAGCCGGCGGCCGCCGGTCGTCTGGTGGGTTCGAGTTCCAGCGATTCGATCCATTCGTCTAGGTCCGATCGCCGATACTTTGGCAGTGCACCCGAACGAGTGCGGACGGGAGTGACTTGGCCTCGATCACGCATGCACCGGAGTTCCTCGGTCGAGACGCCCAAGTACTCCGCAGCGTCCTTGGCCTTCATCAGCGCTGGCCACCGTTCTGGCATGTCGTCACCTGCCGCTGTGCACGAAAAAACCCCGGACCGCCAAACGACTGCGACATCGTCAGGTCAGCCCGGGGCTGGGTCATAAATGGCTTGGTTCGATGTCGCGGGGGTGAGTCTATAGATGCAAACAAAATGTTGCAACATGTAATTAAATGTTGCAAGAGTTGGAGGATGTGTAAGTCTTTGCTGGGACTGGACTTGTTGCAATTAAAAGTTTTTCAAACTAGCATCTTGAGCATGCCAAAGAAGAAGACGAAACAAGAGTTGACTATCCCGGTCAAACTGGCGGAACAGCTAAATCAAATTCTCGGTGAGCTGCATACCGCTTCTGAGGATGCCATCAAACGCATGCAGGGTGGAGGAGCACAGGACTTTCGCTCAACCAACTACCGAAACGCTCTAACTGGACTAGAAGCGGTGATCAATTATGTGCGAGGTTTTGCAGGCGCTTCTGCCACCGCCCATATCGAAGACCTTATCGACGAAGTCTTGGAAAGCTACGAAAAAGAAGTAGTCGCAGATACAGTTAGGGCGTTCGGAGCTGAACAAACGAAGAGAAAAAAGAAGAAATCGTGACTCAGTTGGTCGGTTGTGTTTGCGCGTCGTAGTTTGACCTGTGGTCGCGTTTCACAGCTCCATCAGCCATGATCTCTTTGTAGCGTATCGCGACTTTTGCGGGCATGTCTTTGGGCTGTTGTCGCAGCAGAGTGGTGTAAGTTCTGAGGCCCCTGATGTACTCCATTTCTTCGTGGGTCAGCCTTTTTCCATCGACATGTGGATTGGAATCCCACCGCTGATATCTTGCATTCTGCAGGAGCATTCCGAGTGGGAGGCAGAGCACTCCAATAGTGACCGCAACTGCGTATTGAAGTCGATTCCAATCGTGAAACCTACGAGGAATCAGTTCCAGGATCGCCTCGATTTGCCGTTCGCGTTCCTCCCGCGTTTGTTCTTCGCTCGTACCCGTCATGCTGCTCTACTCTTGCGAGTCTTAATTGAGCTGAGCGCCTTAGATATCCGTTGCTGGAATCGTCTTGGGACCGGAATTGCAAGGAGTTTCGTTTGTACGAATGGCCAGGCCAGCGCGATATGGTACGCGCGAGAGCGACTAACTCGTACCTGCGTTTCGAACGTCTTGCCGGTGTCAACATCCAAAACGATCACGCTCCACTTTCGCATCCGAAGTCTCCAAATTAATGCATCGGAAGTAATGACACGCCCCGGAGGCTTAGGTAAGATAGCAACCCCAGGGGGCATACGCAAGACACCCGGTACGGGTGTTTTTTGTCTTCACAACATATGAAAACAGGTCATGGAAGACTCCATAAAAGGGGGACGACATGGCGAGAGATACGAACGAAGAGAGTGCCTTTACACACGAAATTGCCCCAGATTTTTGCTTGATTCAGTATCCGTCATCTCCTGATACTCGCGGCTCAGCGCGAATCACCTACAAGCGAAAACACTACTATTTTGGCCGCCATGGTTCAGCGTACAGCTATCTTCTGTTTGGGCTTTGGAAAGCTAGAGTGGATAAGACGCGAGAGCTCCAGAAGTCCACGGATTTGCGTCCGTTGGTCGAGAGCATTCTAAGCCAAGAGCCACCCTCACCCCCCGCGCGACATCCTTGGTTGGCATTGTCGCTCTTTACTTCCGCTGTAACGTTGTGTATTTCTCTCGTCGCAGCTACGTGGATCGTGGTTGGAGCGAATCCGAAAGTTGACAATGTGGCACTGTCAAACCAGGAGCTCAGCGCCATTCGGGGAATCAGGAAGACGCAGGGCAGTTTTGACCGACGTTTAGCGACAACGGATTTGCAGTCTCGATTTGAACGAATAATGAAACTCAAGGACGAGGGACCAATCAATGCAAGGAATGCGCACGATCATCCTCACGGGGTTGATGATATGTAGTGGAGCCAGCATTTCTGATACCGACGCTAGCGCAAACTGTTTGACCTGCGAACAGGAGGCGTATGCATTAGCACTTGCTGAGTCGACGCTTGAAGCAGCCCAGGAGACTTACGATGATGCCTATGATGATTTTCTCGCGAACCCAAGCGTGCAAAACGGCTATGCTCTCGCACAAGCGGAGGCGCTTTTAGACGCCGCACAACAAGCGTACGACGAAACGTACGACGACTGGCTTGACTGTGTCGGCCCTGGTGGTGACCCCAATGAACCTCCATTGGTGTCTATTCTGGAGCGCTAAGAAGGGGAGCCGAACCCCCCAGTAGGTAGCCTACATCGTTGCCTTTGCAACAAAATGCACTACACTCCGGTCGGCTCTCAGGGACTGAGCCGGCCGTTTCTCGCACGGATGCATCGACGTCAGCGACATCGTCGGATCGTTCAACGTGCAATCTTACGTGACTAGGCGTATCGTTACCGATGCGCCGATTTGGTTGTATTGTGCGACCGTTCTAACGCTCCTGGGGAGCGCTTCCTCGTCCAGTGCTCAGGACGTTGAAGCAACTCTGCATATGTCGCTTGACAAAATTGAGCAAGAGATCGATGGCGTTTCGGCTACTCTCCAGAAAGTAGTTAAGGGCAAACCAAGGTATCGTCGCGATTTGAGCAAGCCTACCTTGGATGAGAAGTCTGGTCTCTATTGGTTCCAAAGCAGGCGGCAACGCTCTGACTTTATCAAGGAGAAACAGCGAGTACTGGTCGACTTGAGGCGCAAGCGCTGGGACAAGGATGTGCCTCTCTTTATCGAGCGCAAGGATGTAGCGGAAGATCTAGCAGTCGGAACGCTCTTTCAGCCATTTCATCGATCACTCGCTGTTATGTCGTCAGGAAGAGTTGCCCAGGGTGTCTTCGCCGGCGAATCCGACTACGCCGTATACGGACGAGTGATCCAAGTTCTCCCCGAAAACTCTGTCCTTTTGAACGTTTACCTACCCGTGCCTGCAAGAGATTTGGGCAACGCTATCGTCGAAAACGTATCTCAGGAGCATTTGTTGGATGATGCCCGTTTTCAGCTTCCGACTCTGGTCTATCTTGGCACAAAAACCTACGAGAGCCGCACCGGCAGCCGAACAGTGAAGTCATATCGAATCGCTGATGTTGAGAACTTGCAGCGTCAACTTGATCAGGCCCTTGCCAGTCACATGCTTGGAGAGGCCAAGAATCGAATATGGACGGATTCGACAGGAAAGTTCAAGGTCGAAGCTGGACTCGTTGACTTCGAGAACGGCGTTGTGAAGTTGAAGAAGCTGGACGGCAATCAGATTGAACTGCCAGTAGATAAGTTATCTGCAGATGGCCGTGCATTTGTAGAACGAACCCTTGGCGACAAACCAAAGTAACTCCCAGGAGCAAACTGAATCATGACCGAACTTCCAACTGAAGAAGAAATCGCCAAACTCCCTGGCTCGTCGATCGCCGTGTTTGCCAGCCGCTGCGCCCAACGCGTAACGCCGCTTTATCGTCTACCCGAGGATCACCCTGAGTTGGCATCTCACATCCGCGCTGTGCGGTCGGCAGCCTTCCCAGTTCTTCAGTGGCAGACCTACGGCGACAGCCGCAAAGCCTCGGAAGCCGCATCCATCGCCGCCGCGCTTCACGACAGCGCCCACTACGTCGCCGCCTCCTATGCGGCCAACGCTGCCCACTACGCCTCAGACACCGCCACCACCCACGACGGCATTGCCACCGCCGCCTACAACGCCGCCACCGCCGCCACCACCGCCGCTGATCTCGAGGACTCCGAAGCGATAATGCGGCGATTAGTAAAGAGAGACTTCGAAAAACTTCGCCAGTTGGGCCACCTTATGCAGACCATGACAACCGATTCGATCGAGCGGATGGGCACTCTTTGGCCCGATGGTGAGCCTGATTGGTTCATTGAAGGCAAAGAGTGGCAAAACAACGTATTGAAGAAAGCTGCAGCTGCTGAAATCGGCGACAGCTATGTCGAGCTGGAATTCTCGATACCGGAGGGCATGTCCGACGATGAGCTGGCTGAGTTCGTTCGCCAGACGGCCGTTCGAGCGGACCAGCTGCAACGTGACATGGGAGGGCATGGTCTGATTGTGGACGACCTGCAAATTCACGCGGACGTACTAGTTACGGAGGGCCAGCCTGGTGGTTAACCCGAGACGCAAAGTTGTTCTCCGACTCAAAGGACGGGATCACACTGATAGCGTGGAAACGCTACGTGCAGTCGATCAAGCGTTTCACCCAAACGAGATTGAAGACACGCTGCAGACCACAGCTAGCGCTACCGAGTCCGTGCCTACAGTCCCTGATGAACAGCTTGAAACTAAGTTGAGCCAGGTCGTTGCCAACTCACTTGAAGAATGCAACGCCGAAGCGGGCGAACCTGTGCAGCCAGATCCCGAGATCCTAGAAGCTCCTGAGAAACTCACGTCGTTCCAGCAATTGAGAAAGTGGATCAACGAGCAACTTCCAAAGGACATCGAATTGATATCCAGGCTCGTCATTATCGTTAGGACGTTCCTAGATTTTCTGGGCCGCTGAGACGAGGCCGATGGGGACACTCTATCGCCGCACGCGTCGCGGCAATTGGTACGCCGACTTTACTGACGCAAACGGCAGTCGTGTGCAACGCAGCACACGAACCGCGAACAAACAAATCGCTGGCGAGGTGCTGCGCTCCTGGGAACGTCAGTCGCACGCCACGCGTCACCTCATCCGAAACAAATCTGTCACACTGCAGACTCTACTCGACGACTACATCGACTATCTCGGAGACTCCGGCGAAAAGCACCAGAACTACGTGCGCTCAGCGTTGACACGCTTGTTTGATTATCATCAGTGGACGCGTCCAGAGCAGATCACTCAATACGAAGTCGAGACGTTCGCAGTACAGCTAAAGGACCAACGATCCGGCAAGGCTGCTTCGGCTCGAACGAAAGGCTTCTACATCGGCGAAGCCAAAGCATTTACAAAGTGGTTGCGAGTCATCCGGAAGGCGATTCACGAAGACCCACTCGAAGCGATTCGCAAGCCATCTACTGATGACGCCGATCGTCGCCGCGTCCGCCGCTACTTGCTGCATGACGAATGGCGATGGCTATCGAAGACGCCTCACGCATTACTGTACGAGACAGCCATCCAAACAGGATTCAGGTCCAGCGAGATTCAACAGTTGCAGCCCGCCGATCTGCGATCCGATCATTTGTTCTTGGCCGGTAGATGGACGAAGAACGACGATGACGCAAAGCAATACATCACAACCAGCCTAAGAGACCGCTTGAATGGTCACCTTCCGTTCGAGGTTCCCGATCATCAACGGCTGGCCAAGCTGCTAGCGGCCGATTTGAAGACCGCGCGCGAGATGGCCTCCGACGTCGGTCCCCTGCCCCGAGACTTCCTGACCTACATGAACAGTTCCGACCAGGTCCTGGACTTCCACGCACTGCGCCACACTTGCGGCGCGTGGCTGGCCATTGCCGGCGTCCAGCCCAAAGTCATCCAGTCCGTGATGCGTCACTCCTCGATCACCTTGACGCTCGACACCTATGGCCATCTCTTCCCCGGCGCCGAAAAAGACGCCATCCAAAACTTCGCCGAGTGGATGGGATAGTGTCACGATTTTGTAACGTGACTGCCGGGATTTATCTGCGACTATCTGCGATCAGCCGTCCGGCGGCAAAGAGGCGAGAGACGCGTTCGCATAAGAAAAGCCAGGGTAAAACGTCGTTTTCCCTGGCTTTTGGCAGTACCCCCGCAAGGACTCGAACCTTGGACCCGCTGATTAAGAGTCAGCTGCTCTAACCAACTGAGCTACGGAGGCGAATTGTATTTTCATTGGTGAAGTGCGCGTCGGCAGCAACCCGATCTCGCGAGTGACGGGCGATTGGCACTTCGTCAACGAAGCGACGTCTGCCGCGGAAACAGCGGACGCCAAGCACCATCGTCGAGGTACACTCACTCGACGCCACGCCGCCGATTCTACAGGTCCAGGGCGGAATGCCAAGCCCCGGCGATGGTATCCATCGATTCCCTTGAGCACGCAAGTCGTGGAAACATTAGGCCAAAAAATCGGCCTCAGTTCGTCGGATCTTGGCGCAATGGATGTCCGGTCAGTCGAAACTCACAAATATCAACTGTGACTGGTGGCGGCTGACGCGCGGATCTTAATTGGTGACTGACAGCACACCGAGTCCTTTGAAACGCTACGCCAACACCCGGCCACAAAAAACGCAAGAAGCCACTAGAGAAGAGAACTCTTGGTGCCTTGTCGCGCTTTTTGTGGCGATCTCTCGTCTCGTGCGACTGTCGATTCACCGCTGGGCCCGGCTAGGGTGCGGCGGGTTCGACGAGCATCTCGCGGCAGCTTGGCGGCGTTTCGGCGAATAGGCAGCGCCCAGGCCAAGTCGTGATGTGGCCTACGAAACCTAGGGCTCGGTCTAGGGTTCAATCTAGCAGGCGACTAAACTAGACCTGCCGGAAATGTTTCCGTAGAGAGCCTAGCAGGACCGCTTTACTGCTAGCTGAAAGCCGACAGATGCCAGCCCGAAACGCCAGCGAGTGAACCAGTTACGTCGAAACAC
>JANQOL010000519.1 GCA_028289675.1 Pirellulaceae bacterium | reverse complement strand
CGTAGCGTCTGCGTCGCGGGTCTACCCGAACTCGGATCCGCAGCGTCCATGATTTTTTCGAGCAACTGTGCTAGCTTCGTCGCCTTATCCGCCTCCAATGCCGCTCGTTTCTCCTGCTGTTCGGCGAGCAAATTTGCCTCACGTTCACGCGCAAAACTGATGACAGCGACAATTCCTCCAACTAAAACTGCGAGCAGCGCAACAAGCACCAAGCCAGTCGATAGGCGATTCCGCCAAACGAACTTCTGAATTCGATAAAGCGAATTTCTTGGCCCTACGGAAAGCGGAAAGTGGCTTAAGTGACTCTCAATGTCCTTGGCGAATTCACTCACCGATTGATACCGGTCGGATGCTGAGTAGGCGAGAGCTTTATCTACAATCCACTGAAGCTCCGTTCGCAACCTAGACTGAAGGGTGCTCCAGTGCGTTTTTCGAATTTCGGCAACCGCTGCTTGATGGGATGTGTCCTGCAAACCGTCAAGCATTCTGGGAAGTGGCTTCGAAAGCTGACCCAGCGTGAGCTCAGTGCGTTGGGGTGAGCTGCCAACAAGTAGTTGATGCAGGATTGCCCCCAAAGCATAGACGTCTGCTCGCGTGTCTACGTCCGAGCTGGAGCAAATCTGCTCAGGGCTCATGTAGTTCGGAGTTCCAACCGCCAAGCTATCCTGAGATTCTGAAAGTGTCGGCGCTCCTTCAGACGCGGACTCCACTCCGTAGGATGCTTGCCGGAGCAAGACGCCACTGGCACTTGGCATCGCTTTCGCGATTCCGAAGTCGATTACTTTAGGTATCGCGCGACCTTCAATCTCGGTAACCAGCACGTTTGATGGCTTGAGATCTCGGTGTACGACACCTTTCAAATGAGCATGCTGAACTGCGTGACATAGGTTGACGAACAGCTCAAGCCTTTGATTGACACTGTACTTGCGAGTGTCACAGTACTCGTCGATTGGCTGACCGTCTACGAGTTCCATCACAAAATAGGGACGTCCGAGGCGCGTGGTTCCCGCGTCCAGAATCGTAGCGATGTTCGGGTGACTCATCATTGCCAGCGTCTGACGTTCGTGCTCAAACCGCTGCAAAATCTGCTTTGTGTCTCTCCCCAAGCGGATAATCTTGACCGCGACAAGCCGTTGAACAGGAGCCTTTTGCTGCGCAGTCCAAACGACTCCAAACCCGCCCGCCCCGATTCGCTCATTGAGCTCCAGGTTTTCGATGTGGTCGGGCCCGCTTCCTCGATTCGCGCGAAGGTCGATGGCGGGGGTCTCAAGGAACTGCTGCGAGGTCGCATCACAGCGAATCAATTGCTCGATAGATTCCCGCAGCTTCGGGTTACCTGCGCACGCGTCATCCAGAAATGCATCGCGGCTTGATACATCGTCGATCGCGCAAGCGGCTTCGAACAGCAGTTCCTCTTTCTCCGAGCCATCCGCGAGCCCGTGCAGATTCTCATTCGATTGACGGGAATCGGAATCCGATCTTGAGTTCGCGTTCATAGTCACCGGATCATGTACGTAAATATGCCGCCTATGGAAATGGACCGCTAGCTCACCTACCGAGAGTCTTGCCCTATGTCTTCATGCGTTCAACTGCCGCGGAATTGATCATAGAATTGGCGACATAGCCCAAAAAAGACTTGGCAACGCCGTGCCACACCATGCGTTTTCCTCGGATTCGATAGAACGCGGCTCCGATGGGCTACGTATCCTTCTCGATTTGCCGTTTCAGCCAGGCCCTTGCAAAACGCCATTTGCGGTGCACCGTAGAGACCGAAACATTCAATGCCGCTGCGGTTTCTTCGAGCGAAAGGCCGGCAAAATACCTAAGCTTGACAATCTGAGCCTTCTCAGGATCTGCCGACTCAAGCTTGCTCAAGGCCTCGTCTAACTCAAGTAAATCAACAGATTCATCTTGAATTGCGAGTTCAGCTTCCCCTAAGTCAACGCGGCTGCGGTCTCCCCCCCGCTTTACGCGTTGCTTTTTGCGAGCACTGTCGATGAGCACCCGCCTCATTGCTTCTGCTGCGGCCCCAAAGAAATGCGCGCGGGACTGCCAATTCGGTCGCTGATGCGAATCTGTCGAATCGTCTTTCCCATCGCATTTCGTCGAATGGCTCTGTTCCCGCGTGGCCGCAGATTCGTCCGGTGTTTCTCGCGCGGGAGGCAGCAAACGCATGTACGCCTCGTGGACGAGAGCCGTCGGCTGGAGCGTATGGCCAGGTGACTCCCGGGCGAGTTTGCTCAAGGCCAGTTGATGTAGTTCATCATAGACGATCGCCATCAGCTCTTCGCTAGCTTGATGGTTACCTTCATCCATCGCATGAAGTAGCTGGGTAATTTCGTTCATTGAAGTTTTTCTGAGAAACTTGACCAGTCTCGCCGCTGTGTGACGCATGACCGAGTAACAGGCCCAATCGGTGCCTTGACGAGCTCTCGTTCTCAGCGTGGTCCACGATGAACAATTGCCAGCCGTCGAGGAGGACCGGCCAGCCTGCGAATACAGATTCTTCACCAAAGGCAGCCGTCGTGATCGGACTACGAAGAAAAAAAACACGTGGAGCCAAAGCCAGGCGACAAGCACGATCGCGAGTCTTGTCATCCGAACAGCTGGAAACCCGGCGACTTTTGACTTCCGATTGGCACAACGCGTGTAATGCGTTCGACGTATCCGATGATGGATATGTTACACCGATCGACGCGTTATTGCCCATCAATCGGCTCAACATGGAGGGCGCGGGGCAACTTCCAGCTCCTGCCCCTCCGGACAGCCCTTTCTTAGACACAAACGACAACGGGACGCTTGAGCCTTTGGACGCGTTGCTTGTCATCAACGTGCTCAACGGTTTTTCCTCTGATCCCGCATTCTCATTTGAAGGCGGACTGAGCAATGATACAGGGCGAGAAACCGAGCAGTTTCAAGACGGTATCACATCAGACGCTCGTGTAGCAGGTAATTTCAGGTCCTTGTTTGGCCTTGAATCGCTAACGGCTAGCGTCGACGGTGGGCCAGAAATTCAACTCAGCCACAATTGCGGTAGCTTCACTTTCGATCCCGATCTGGCTTTGGATGGATCCAACGATGGAATTCACCAAGTGGATTTGGTGGGCAGGGATGCGCGCGGTGGCTCCGATGCATTCGAAATCAACTTCGTTCTCGACACGCTAAGCCCACCACTTGAGTTTGGACTTTCTCCTGACTCTGACAGCGGACTGCCTGGGGACTCGGCAACCACCTTGGATACGATTCAGTTGAGCGGCAGTACACAACCCGGCGCAGTCGTCGAAATCGATGACACGCAAGTCGTGGTCGATGCCGCGGGCAGATTTGAGTCGTCGTCGCTTGACACAATAGGGGGTACCTCATCCTGGACTGCAACAGCCTTTGATGTCGCAGGCAATAGCACCATCGCATCGGTGGATGTGACGCATACTGCTTGCGATTTCGAGGATGATTTGATTTCCGGTACCGACCAGGTTGGAAATATTCCTTGGCAGGGTGGTTTCTATGATCCGCTTCGTCCAGAGAACTCGGCATTGCCACTCGCCAGCGCGAGCGCCGATTCGGTCCAGTACGTTACCGCAATCGTCAATCAAGATTTCGTTCCTGATTTGGTTAGCCTCTCCAAGACGTCCAATGAGGTACTCGTGCAAATCGGTCAGGGCGACAACCAATTCGCACCTGCCGCCCGATATTCGAGCCAGGGCTCAGAACCCCAAGCTGTCTCGGTGGCAGACGTGATTGGCGATCGTCTGCCCGATATTATCGTAGGACACTCCGACGGAACGTTGACTTTTCTGGAGGGGATCGGCGACGGTCAATTTCGTAGTCGTAACGAACTATCACAAACCGGGTTGGGAAACATAGTCGATCTTAGCGTCCGCGATGTAGATGGAGACCTAGATCAAGATGTTGTGGTGAGCGGTACGGATCGTCTCACGCTGCTTACCAACGACAACGATCCTGTTCGTTCGAATCCAATCCGCAACGGTCGCTTCGCACACGGAGCTTCGCACTGGCAAACCACGATCGAAGGAACAACTCCGGGGCATGTGCCCGGAGTCGTCACTACCGAGGATGGCTGGGTCCAGCTCGTTGAGAATAACTCATTCTTAGTGTCACTTAGCCAAACGTTTGAGGTACCGCCATCACCGCAAATGCTCGAGTTCGAACTTGGCAGTCTCCATCTAGAGTCCTTAGCCGGTAGCCTTCCGGATGCCTTTGAAGTGTCCCTGTTGGACCACGCTCTTCAATCGGTGGTTCCGACTTTCGCACCGCATGCCACTTCGTTCTTGAATATGACTACGGTCGGTGAATCTCCCGTGATTCGCAGTGGAACCGGTGTGAGCTTCGACGGTAGCAGCGTATCTCTAGACATCTCAACACTGACTCCTGGCGAAGAGGTGTCGCTTTATGTGGACCTGCTAGGCAATCAGCCAGGTACAGGCTCTGTCGTCACTTTGGGCAACTTCGCTGTGACACCTGGAGCGGTTTATGCGGAGACCTTTACCGCTTCGGCGTTTGAAGGCCCTTTCGGTGAAACGCAAGGAGCCGGGACTTGTGACATAAACGGCGACGGCCACAGCGACGTTGTGGTGGAAGACGCCGTGATGGGAGAATTCATTGAGTTCATGAACGATGGCCATGGCGGGTTTGAACGAGGTGATCCGAGCGATGGTGAGGGAGAGTCCACCAACCGAGCGATTGCGATTGGAGAGGTGGTACGCGATGCTTTGGCCAGTAATTCCGAGACCGACACGTTCACATTCGTCGCCAATGATGGCCAGAATCTCTTCTTTGACGCCCAGGAGACGACGGGACTCCAAGTCTGGACCGTAACCGATCCAAACGGAGCACAGGTTTTTACATCGGGACTCGCTGACCGAGATGTGACGCCGATCCATCTGACTGGAACCTACACGCTTTCGGTCGCCGGTTTCTTTGGTTCGCAAGGAGACTACCAATTCCAGCTTCACGACGTTCCGGATACCACAACGACTCCAGTGGAGATCGGTGCAGCAGTCAGCGGGCGTCTTAACGTACCGGGCGAACAAGCACTTTTCACTTTTGAAGGAGAAGAGGGCCAATCGCTGTACTTTGACTCGCTCCTTCAAGTTGGTTCGATGAGTTGGACGCTAACGTCCCCCAGCGGCAATGTCGAATTCAGCGATAATCTAGATGACCAAGATCCGATTCTGCTAAACGAATCCGGTACGTACAACTTACTCGTGGACGGCCAGCTCGATCAGATTGGTGACTTCGAATTTCGCATCAACGAAGTCACTCCTAACTTGCCACTCCCAGTTCCCTTCGACACGGAAATCTCAGGCGCAGTGGAGTTGGCTGGAGTCGTAAGAGCATACTCCTTTAGCGTAAACACTGGCCAACAACTTTATCTAGATACCCAAGTCGGACAGACCTCGCTACTGCGTTTTCGGTTTCTCGACAGCACCAATCAAGTCATTCAAGAGGGAAGCTTTCTTGACAGCGGCCCAATGACGATACCCGCGAACGGTGAGTTCCTGCTTCAGATTGACGGTGTTGGCGATGCCACCGAGGATTTTCGATTCGTGCTCTGGGATGTACCAGAACATGCCGTGGAACCACTCCTTTTCGAAGTTCCAATTACGGGTTCGATCGCAGTCCCAGGCCAAGTACAACGCTATGACTTCGCTGCGGATGCAGGAGACGGAATTGAGTTCGATGCCATCTTCGGTTCAAACCACTTAGTAACGTATTCCCTCGTCAGTCCCTCTGGAACCGAGCTGTTCACCAGCAATGGTGACGAGACCATTGCTTCCTTGCCCGAAACAGGAACGTACTCTTTGGAGGTGGACGGATTTGGCGATGCAATCGGAGACTACAGTTTTCGGGTGCTGGATGTCTCGACGCCACCGATTGGTAACACACCTGATCTAATCGTTTCCAATCTGCAGACGCCACGAAGCATCGTAGGATCGGAAACAACCGTTGAGGTGAATTGGGAAGTCACCAATCAAGGTTTGGCTCCGGTTCCCGCAGGAACGCGACTGACGAGTTTCATTCATTTGTCTTCGACATCAAGTATTTCGGATCTAGCGTCATCTCCTCGCATCCATCAAACCGAATGGGTGCTCGAGTCAGACCTAGCACCTGGTCAGAGTCTGCCTCGTTCTGTAACCGTGACGCTACCAGCTGGGCTGAATGCGGACATGGAAATCCTAGTGAAGACAGACGCGTTGAATCTCGTCTTCGAGAACCAACTTGAAGATAACAATGTCGCCTCAAGCAAGATCGCAATCTATTCCGAGCGGAATCTGCAGGGGCTGCCAATACTCAGTTTCGATCTTGAAGACGGTACCGAACTGCCAGTTGGCATCCCCGTCACCATCAGCGGCAGCACGTCCGTGCCTGCTGGTGCGGTAAACGCAGTTTTTATGTTGGATTTGTCGGGCAGCACTCAGCTGATTGCGGGACTCGACGCCAACTTTGACGGAGTTGCTGACGACGCCGACGATCTCAATGGGGACGGTCATGTCGGAGATTTGCTGGACAAAGAAATCGGCTTGGTCCTGCAAACGGTGGCGCGGCTACAAGAGACTGTCAGTGACCTTCGCGTTGCCGTTGTCGCTTGGGGCATGAGCAACGCTGCATTTCCTGATGCGGGAGAGTCATTGGACCTTGGGGCAAGCCGATTCAACCAAACGTTCGTTACCCCTGGAAGTAACGCTCAAGTCGATGGAGACTTTCAAGCTGCTTTGACGAGCATTGGTATCCGTGAGCAAGGATTAATCGAGTTTGCTGGAGCGGATCTGTTCCGACCGTTTGTCATTGGGAGCGGAAACAACTACGACGAGGCGCTGCAAGAAGCCCTGTCGATCCTCGATGTCGCGCCAGACGCGGATGCAAACCAGATCTACTTCTTTACCGATGGGTTGTTTGTACCCAATGAAGATGTTGCCGCTAATGATGCAACCATAGACGCATTAAGCGAGCGGGAAATTCAATTCCGTGCCGCCCAAGTCGCTGGCCCCGAGTTGGTCACGCAATTGTGTTCCGGCAACACGCCACCAGACTGGTGTGGCTCGGTCGAAACAGGCGACCGGTACGTCGGCGAGGTATTGCGCATCGTCGAGGGCATCAACCAAGGCCCGTCGACGGCAAGTATTGTCCTGGCCGAAGATCCCGGAGATCTGAACCAAGTCATTCTCCCAGAAACCAGAATCGCTGGCGTTACCATCAATGGGAGAGCGGTTAACAGTTTAGATCCCGCCGGCGGATTCTTCTCAGTCCAGGAGCTTCAACCTGGAGAGAACATCGTCAACGCGAGGACGATCGACTCTTCAGGCAACTCGGTGGATAGGCAGTTGGTGCTGGTCGGGGTCTCAGACGAGACGCCAGATTTTTCGCAACTCGAAGATGTGTCTTCGCAGGCCACGATTCACTTTACCGGGACGACCTGGAATCGCTCAGCAAACAGACTGTTCGCCGATGCTTCAGTCGAAAATGTCGGTCACCATACCCTGGCGGGCCCGTTACTCGCCACGCTGGAGAGCCTCGGCACTCCATTATTCACGCTCGCAAATCCCAACGGGCAATCCGCCGGTATCTCGTATTTTGAGTTCTCCGACGAACTCCCTGCAGATGGCTTGCAGCCCGGGGCCACTAGCCTGCCCAGCCAAGTTCAGTTCGACAATCCAAACTTGGATCGATTCTCATTAGACGTCCAGATCCGCTCCCTAGGCAACCAATCACCTCAGCTAAGCTCTGCTCCCATTGTCGTGGCTGAGGTGGGCGAAGTGTATCAATACGATCTCGTGGCACTTGATCCCGATGGACACGCGATCGATTACACGCTTGTTTCCGGCCCCGATGGTATGCAGCTCGATCAGCACGACGGGGCTCTTACATGGACGCCGTCGACCGAGCAATTGGGAACTCATCCGGTGCATGTGAAAGTGGTCGATCCCTTCGGTGGATTGACAAGTCAGTCGTTCCACCTCACCGTGCTAATGGAATTGCCCAACCGACCGCCGCTGTTTCAGTCTGCTCCACCAACTCAGGTTGCGTCTGGAACGAACTATTCCTACACACCACGGGTAAGCGATCCCGATGGTGATGGCCTCGTGATCACTCTTGAGGCAGCCCCGGCGGGCATGGTGCTTGTAGATTCCATGGTCACCTGGAGTGGAACACAATCCGGAAACTATGAGGTAGAGCTGAGAGCAACAGACAGCGCCGGACTTTCGTCAACCCAGGCCTTTGTTCTTACCGTGGGAGACTCGGCGTCCAATCCGCATTCGCCTGTGATACTCTCTAGCCCGTCGGCAATTGCTGCCGTGGGGGTCCCGTACTTCTATCTACCACTTGCACAAGACCCTGACGGGGATGCGTTGACATTCTCACTAGTCACGTCGCCAGCGGGTGCGTTGCTCGATGGCTCGACAAGCATGATTAGCTGGACTCCGGACGACTCTCAGATTGGAGATCAAGCGTTTCTGCTGCGAGTGGCAGACGGACTAGGCGGCTTCGCGACTCAGTTGTTTACCGTCGAAGTATCAGAAGAGGCAACCAATCTTCCGCCTGTATTCACCTCCCTGCCCAGCTTGGTGGCCACCGTCGGTGAAACGTACGAATATCCCGCAACCGCATTTGACTACGAGGCCGGCGATCTCACATTTCGGCTAGTTCAAGCTCCTGTTGGAATGCAGATCGATCCCGCAGGGGGCGAGATTGCTTGGACCCCATCTGAGTCGCAACTTGGCGACCAGCGAGTCACCGTAGAGGTTCAGGATGAGCGAGGTAGACAAGCAACGCAGTCGTTCGACTTACAAGTTCGTCCAAGTCCCAATGTTCCGCCACAGTTCACAAGTGCCCCGCTCACAGTTACAACGGTGGGCAATGGCTACTTCTATCGCCCGACAGCATTAGACGATGACGACGCATTTTCAATCGAGCTGCTAGCGGGGCCAGCGGGAATGCATATCGCCGAGGGCCTAGTCGAGTTCTTTCCCACGGAAGACGAGCTCGGCTTGCACTTCGTCAGTCTTCGGGCAACCGACGAGCGTGGTGCCTCATCACACCAAAATTTTGAAATTGAAGTCCAAAGCGATGGAACGCCGCCGACCGTCACCATTCAGTTCTCCAGCGAGACTGTAGAGCCTGGAGCGGTGGTCGAATTACTCGTTGCAGCTTCGGATGACGTGGAGATTGCCGAAGTCTCTTTGTGGCGGGATGGAACCGAAGTACAGCTCGACAGCCAGGGCCGCGCATCGATTACTCCCAGCCTTCCCGGACTCATGACGTTCGAAGCATTTGCCCGGGATGTTGCCGGCAATGAAGGCTCGACACTGTCGGTATTGCGCGTCATTGATCCGACGGACCAGACGCCGCCTGAGGTCTTGGTCACTCTACCTCTCCCCGGAGACTCGGTTCAATATCTAAGTGAAGTGCTCGGAACAATCGCCGCCGACGACCTTGAGTTGTATCAAGTTGAAGTCGCATCAGCGGAACTCATCGATACCGCAGATATTGCGGGTGGCATCTTCGATGATTCGCGCTCGCAGGGAGTATGGAAGACGCTGGCAACTTCCAACGAGCCGGTAAATGCAGGGGTACTCGCCGAACTCGATCCAACCGTTCTTCCGAATGGCGATTACTTTCTTCGAGTCTTCGCTCAAGACTTTAGTGGAAACGCGGATGTGAAAGTTATCCCACTCACGGTCGATGGCCCGGCAAAACTTGGAGAGTACAGCCTGGACTTCGTCGATTTATCGATCACGCTCGCGGGGTTGCCGATCGAAGTCAACCGGCGCTACAGCACCCTGGATGCCTCAAAGTCCAGCGACTTTGGCTACGGGTGGAGCCTGGGATGGGTCAACCCAGACATTCGCGAAACGGTTGCGCCCGGAGACGAAGGGCAGGCGGGACTCTTCGGGCAAACGCCATTTGTAAACGGCACGCGGGTTTACATTACCAACCCAGACGGCGACCGCGTTGGATTTACTTTTGAACCCGAACTTGCGGCTAGTTTTTTCGGGCAAGCTTACACTCCGAAATTTACTCCTGATCCTGGGGTTAGCGATCAGCTGATCGTAGATCCCATCACGCTCTCTCAGAACAGCGACGGCACATTTGCCGCCTTTCTCGTTGGCTTTCCCTACAATCCGTCAGAATATCAATTGGTTCGCCCCGATGGAATGGTCTATCAATACGACGACCGTAGCGGGCTGCAGAGTGTTTCCAATCGCAACGGAAACAAACTGACCTATACGACCGATGGTATTTCGCATTCCTCGGGAGAATCCGTCGAGTTTGTCCGCGACGCACTTGGCCGAATTACTCAGATTATCGACTCCGCTGGGTTATCAATTTCGTATCAGTACAACGCCGCAGGGGAACTGATTGCGGTGACCGATCAAGCTGGCGTACTGACACAGTTCGAATACCTGACCGCCCCAGCTCACTACCTGTCCGAAGTCATTGGTCCAAGCGGTGCAGTATCGCAGCGTACCGAATACGATGACCAAGGACGCATCTTGGCCACCATCGACGGCGAAGGAAATCGCATCGAACAACATTGGGATCCCGCCAACTTCTCCGGTACTATCATCGACGGAAACAACAATGTCACCGCGTTAATCTATGACCAACGCGGGAATATTCTCGTCGAGCGTGACCCATTAGGCTTTGAGACGTACTACGAATATAGCGATTCAAGGCACCCCGATTTGGAGACCAGAATCACGGATCGTCGCGGCTTTGTCATCGAACGAGAATACGATGAACGTGGCAACATTGCCAGAATCACAGAAGTCGGGCACAAAGATAGTCCGTTTGATGCGCCCATCGTGACATCGTTCACATTCAATGAGGCGAACCAGATAACTAGTCGAACGGATGCTCGTGATAATACGACGTCTTGGACCTATGATGACCATGGGAATCTGACGGAGGTGAAAGACGCGCTAGGCAACATCTCATCGCGAAGCTACGACGACATGGGCCGACTTACGACCTACACAGATTTCAATCGCAATGTAACCACGCTCCATTACACCGACGGCGATCAAGCGACCAAGATTGAATTTGCGGACCGCAGTTTCATCATGTTGGATCACAACCACTTGGGACAAATTATCCAACGTGAATACTACGAAGCCGACGGGTCCCTCAGTGAGATTTTTCGTTCAACATTCGACGGCACAGGTCGTGTTTTGGAGGAAACCAGAGGCCAAGATGGCCTTCCGGGGCACCATCCGACCACAGTGCGTCAAGTATATCAAGGAAAGCTTGTGGACTATGAAGTCGTCATTAACCCCCAATCGCTCGACGACAGCGGCCAATTGACCGAGTCCACGGATACGCCCATCCATGAGCGAAGAAGCAGTTTTACCGAATTCGAATACGACGAAAATGGGTTGGTGACGCGCCAGGTAAACCCCAGCGGAAGCACTTTGGAGTTTCGATATGACGCCAATGGAAACCGAATTCTGTTGAAAGACCCGGTTGGCAACATCACGACCTGGGTCTACGACTCGCTGAATCGAATCAGCGAAACGCGTGATCCGTTCTACAATGAAAACCTGTCGATCCAAGCGGCACTGGCGGCTCTTCGCGAACCAAGCGGCGCCAACTGCGATCAAAACCTCGGCGCAGTCCACGTGACTTTGGCGTGTTACGACGAAGAAGGAAACCAAACCAAAAAAATCGATCGCAACGGTCGCCGCATCGAATGGGACCATGACCACGCCGGCCACGTCGTCCAGGAACGATGGTTTAACGCCGTCGGTGAACTTGAAAGCACCACTCATTTCACCTACGACGTGGTCGGCAATCAATTGACGGCATCGTCCCCGGGCAGCCACTTGGTATTCACCTACGACGAGCTCGATCGTCAGCTGACGGTCGATAACGCTGCGGAACAAACGCCACCGGGCCCGCGGTTAGTACTGACGCACACCTACGATGCGGAGGGCAATCTTACGCGAACTGAAGATGACTCAGGGGTAGTCGTCAGTTATGAATTCAATGAGCGGAATTTACCGGCTTCGATCCAATGGTCGGGGACAGGCATCGACCCAGCTCGTGTCGACTTCATCTACAACTCAGTTGGGCGCGAGACCGAGATTCTACGTTTTGCCGATTTATCCGCAGAGCAGCTCATATCGCGCACCCAGCGAAGCTATGACTTTGGAAGCGCGTCCGACGGAATTATCCACGAAGACGGCGAGGGCCGGCTGTTGGCAAATTACGACTACGACTATGACCATGCGGGACTGATCGACGAAGTACGCTTCACACACCACGATCAAGCGTTATCCAACGAAATCGACTTTGCTTATGACCTGGCAGGCCAGGTCGTGCAATCACAGCAGACGGGATCTGACTTAGAGAACTTCGAATTCGACGCCAATGGCAATCCCGTTGGCGCGGACGTCGTACAAAGTACCGGCAACCAGATCCAAAGTGATGGCCAATTCGAGTACGAATACGATGATGAAGGCAACCTGATCAAGAAGACGGAAATCACCACCGGCATCAAAACCACTTACAGCTACGATCACCGAAATCGACTTACACACGTTGAAGCGCGTACCACCGGCGGGATAGTACTGTTCGAATCCACTTATCAATACGACGCATTGGGTCGGCGCATCTCCACGACGGTGAACGGCGAGACCGTCTTTACGGCCTACGATGGCGACAACGCGTGGATGGACCAAGATGCCTCAGGCGTGATGCTGACACGGTATCTTTTTGGTCAAGAAACGGACCAGATCCTGGCTAGGTATCGACAGAACGCAGGCACAGCTTGGCACCTCAAAGACAAATTGGGAACGGTCCGCGACTTGGTTGCAAACAATGGGGCGCCACTTACGCACATTGCATTCGACGCTTTTGGAGGCCTGCGGTCGAATACTGATACCGAACTTGCCGGGCGACACCTGTTTACGGGGCGTGAATTCGATGCGGCTAGTGAACTGTATTACTACCGTGCTCGCTACTACAACCCGACCTTGGGACGTTTCATCAGTCAAGATCCGCTGGGATTTGAGGCCCACGATTCGAATCTGTACAGGTACGTCCTGAACAGCCCACTCAACTTCAAAGATCCAACAGGCATGGCGTCCGCTTTAGAGTACACGTTTTCTAGAGCATTTTGGTTGACTATTGTGTCCTATAATGCTTCGTCGATCGGCGCTGCATGCCAACACGCTCGCACCGGCCAGCCTCCCGTTACCTTGTGGGCTGGAACTTTCAGCACAGCTACAGGAGCGACGGTTGGTACGTTCGCCGGAGCAACTCTGGTGCCGGGAGTCGTAGGAGCCGTCGGCATCACTACCGGGGCTACACTACTCTGCCTAGCAGCCGCCGTGGGAGTTTAGTTGATCGTTCACCGGAGCCGAGGAGGAACGTCACCATGTCGCTGAAGTGTTGCCTGAGAAAACGCCATGTGTGTATTGCATCGCCTCAAACGGATGTGCAGGAAAAAGACTAGTTGTCCTGGATGGTGAGTGGGCTACGAACGCGAGTTTTCGACATCATGTGTCCGGCGTCGCCTGACAAAGACCAGCGGAACGGTAGCGGACAGAAGCAACAACGTCGACGGCTCGGGCACGGCACTTACCTGGAAATTGCTGAGGACGACACTGTGTGCATCATAGCTAATCGTAAATTGCCCAGCTCCGTCTGCGGTCGAAAACCTACTGCCATCACCAAGACCACTAAAGATTCCCGACAAGCCACCATTGGCCGTAAGGATGGTGAAGGAATCCCCGTTGGAGACAAAATCTTCAAAGCCGTTGAGGAAGCTTACGCTCAATTCTCCGTCCAAGAATATCGAGTCCTGGCCGAGCAGGAAGTCATATTCAAACCCCTGGGTGACACCGCCAAGCTCAATGAACAGGTCAGATGTAGCACTCAAAGTAACGTCACCGTCGATGGTCAATTGCCCTGCGCTTAAACCAGGAGCGATGCGACCACGACTCTCCAATCCACCAGTGACCGATTCAAAATCCATCTCGCCTACGCCAATTAGTGTGCCGCCTTCAAGATTGGTGAACGACGATCCAGTGAACATTAACGTACTGGAAGAATTCATTAGCGAAATTGTCCCAGAATTGGTATTCACAGCCCCCGACTTGCCGAGAAGCCCTGAGTGCTGAGCGTTGATGATGCCCGCGTTATCCAGTGCCACCGATAATTGGGAAGATCCAAGACCGGTCCCCTTCAAATTGATCGTCCCTGTGTTGGTCAACTGATCGCCCGTCAAAAATGCAGATCGCGACGAATTGGTGGTCAGGTTCAGTGTGCCAGCGTTGTTGATGCTGCCGGTGGTGTAGTCCGCGTGGCCGCC
>JANQOL010000484.1 GCA_028289675.1 Pirellulaceae bacterium | reverse complement strand
ATGAACTGCCCGAGTTTTCTGGGTGCAGATCAATCCGGATAGCTGTTCGCCCGGTGAGGAGATCTTGAATCTGCAGATCAAGAGCCGTTCCCGAGTCAGGCGGGGACAGATTAACTGACTCGACTATTCAGCGGTCGGTGGAAGTATATCAAGACAATTTGGACAGCCATCGTCGGCCATTCTGCATAGCTCGTCATACTCCTCGGACGAAGCTGAGTCTTCAACGCGTTCGTCTTGTACCCGTTGACTTTCCTCAGTTTCATCTCCGGCATTCTTCAATCGCAGAAGAGAAACGAGCACGAGCAGGCAGTACCCGGATATATCCAAGACTAATGCTAATACGTCAGCTCCTCCCTCTGAATGCACGTTTTCTCCAAGACAACTTGCATGAACTCCCGCACCCAAAAGCAAGGTTGCGTGAGCAAGTAATACCGGAAATACTGAAAACACAATTCGCCCGTTTCGACTCGTCATAACAATTCCTTTCCATCTGGAATGCGGGTTGGGACTGGTATGATCAGATCTTACTGTTTGTAGAATCGAAATATTCCCTTGCATTCACTCCCAGAACTGTGTGCGTTTTGACTCAATAGGCATTGAAAAACGGTTCATTCACAGCCGCTCACAAATAGTCGAGATTGTTTGACCCCGAACCCAACTCACATATCCGGTGATCTGAGCAGCCCTTGCGTACGTCCAAAAGAGACCTACGACCAGTCGATCTAAGGACGTTCCTAGCAAAAATGAATCGATTTCCGAACTGGGGGATGCCCAGCATTTAGCACTGAATAGCCATTGGGATAGCGAATGGCAGTTCGGTCGGAAGAATGCAAACGCTCTTGGTGAAACGGACCTATTTCGAGTCTTGCATCGCCCACTCAGCCAAACATGCGGAATTTGACAACTCCAGTGGTCGGTCGCGAGTATCTGCAATCTTGATTTAAGCATCTCAGCAAGTTGCGATGCAGCTAAAGTCGCGTGAAGTTGGACAACCCGAAATCTGCTAGAGAATTTGCTCCTGGCTGGTGGTGAAAGACACCTCTGTCAGCGCGCCCAGCAAGCAGCCTCGATCACAACACGTGAGCGATCAGCTGAGTTCTTTTGCAAGTAGATGCCGTCGGAGCGGCCATAAAAGTGTCTGCCTGCAAGTAACCTTGATGGCCCGTGAGGCACTCCTGGGGACCGTCACGGTTGCGGTCTCGGGTTTGGAAACTGCACAGGCCAGCTCTCACGCCAAGAGTATTGACTGCAGCTGTCTGACTAGCTGGCCCGGCGTTCTCAACATGGCCGCTACCACAGGGGGTCCGCATCACGCGATAACCGCGGGTGAGCCGCCAATGTGGCGGCACAACCGGCACAACCGTTAACTTACGACTGCGGAGACTACCCAGCCCGCGAGCATCAGACGGGAAAAGATCCTGGCGGCGTACGCAAACCTATGTTTACGCGACACCAACTTCGCTTTGCCCTCGCGATACCGCGCGCTCATGGTTGCCTCACTACGCCCAATAATCTGCCTCAGCTTGGCCCTGGCGGTCACGTCGAACGCGGCTGCGCAGGTGGAGACGTTCCACCACTTACCGATCGAGGGCTACAGTCAGCCGGGCCGACTGGCCAAAGTGGCGGCGGCAACCATGGGGATCCTGGAGCATTTCAACTTGCAGGAGGGACAGTCGGTCACCGCAGGCCAGTGCATTGCCAGTTTGGACGACGCGGTCCACTCGGAAATCGTGGAAATCGCACGCATCACCATGGAATCCAACGGCGAATTGGCGTCCGCCAAAGCCGAATTGCAAGCCCGGCACACACGCCTAACTCGCATTGAGAGTTTGGTACGGCGTGAGCACGCATCTCAAGTCGAGTGGTTGCAGGCGCGAGAACAAGTGTCTTTGGCCGAAGCCAATTTGCTGATCGCGCGGGAGAAGCAGCAGCAACGCGAGGCCGAATACCAAAAACTGCTCGCTGAGGCCAACGAATACTGTATCCAGTCACCCTTTGACGGTGTCGTCGTCGAGTTCTTGAAGGAACAAGGGGAATACGTTGGCCCCGCCGATCCGCATATCTGCGTACTGGCCCAGTTGGCCGAGCTCTCGATCGAATTCCTGGTACCGCGTCCGCGGCGTGCCGAAGTCAGCTTAAACGCTAGTGCCAAGGTGTTGTTCGTGGACACCAACCAATCCGTGACCGGCCGCGTGACCTACATCTCGCCTTATCCCAACGGTGAAACAAACTTGTACACCGTCAAAGTACGGGTCAAGAACGGCGATCGCAAGCTGGACGCAGGCATGCGTTGTCACCTAGTAGACGTCACACCAGACAATTGATTGCCGCCCAACAGGCAGCTAGCTAGCCGGCCTGCCAACCCGTTGCAGCCGACCAACAACCGTATCTTTGACCATCGTTGACGGACGTCGAACTTGACTACGACGCTATCACAAGCTGAATCCCCGACCGCTGCCACGGCGGCCGCTCCCGCCGATGACCAGTGGTCCGTCGAGGCGCATGTTCGCCGGCTGTGCACTCGGGAGGGCGCTGTGGCCGTAGTGCATTGGCACTGCACGACCGATGGCCAGCTCACTGGGCAAGCACTGGCTGGAGAGTTCAACTCTGAACAACAAGTGTCCTTGATTCGCCTGGCCGGGGATTGCTTCTCCCAGCAAAAACCGATGTGCAAAATCGTACCTGGCGCTTCGCATCAACAGGCCATGGCCGTACCTGTCGACAGCGGTGAACTCGGAGTGCTGACCGCTCTGTTTTCGCCGTCGGCTCCTCCGGAATCGACGCAACGCACGCGGACGCAGCAGCTGGAGTTGGTCGCCACCCACGTGCACTTACAGAATGCTAGCCAGCCACTTGCCGCGGACGATCACACCGCACAACCAACCATCTGGCGATTGTTTCGCGATTGGTGCTGGAGTCTTCGCAAGAACTCCAAGGCGTATGCCATGGTCGCCAGTGTCATTCTGCTGGTCGGCATTTGCCCTTGGCCGCACTGGATCAAGTGCCAAGTAACCTGCGAACCGGCCACACGACGATTTGTATCGACTCCCTTTGAATCCAAACTGCTTGACGTGAAGGTGCATCCTGGTGATCAAGTGACCGCCGGACAGTTGCTTGCTCGATTGGATGGCAGCGATCTGAGAGCTCAAATCGCCAGCCTGCAAGCCAAACATGACCAAGCCGTACAAAGGCGTTCGGCGGCGCTCTCTGCTGTCGACGCAGCACAGGTCGCCATCGAAAGGCTAGAAGTCGAGCACTTGTCCAGCGAAATCGCGCTACTCAAAGATCGGCAACGGCGTCTGGAAATCCGCTCGCCTGTGGCCGGGATGGTCATTAGCGGCGACCTGGAACGCGCGTCGGGAGCCACCTTGAGCGTCGGAGAAAACTTGTTCGAGATTGCTCCGCTGGATCGGATGGTGGCGGAGATCGCCATTCCCGAAGGTGACATTTCGTTTATTGAAGCCAGTCAGGAGGTCTGCATTCGTGTTGATGCCCGGTCGTCGAATCAGCTGAAGACGCGTTTGGCACGAATTCACCCACGCAGCGAGATTCTCGACAACGCCAGTGTGTTCGTTGGCGAAGCCGAACTGGAAAACAACGACCACAGTCTGCGGCCTGGCATGCACGGTACTGCCTGGATCCGAGCGGGAACGCGGCCCATTGGCTGGCAGTTGTTCCACAAGCCATTCGACGCGTTGCGCGCTGTCATCGGGTGGTAGCATGGCAACATCTTCTGCTCCAAGCAACGAAAACGTCGCCCCCTCGTCGGCGCTACCCGCCGAGCTGAAACTGCGCACGGACTTGGTCTGGTCCCGTACCGGTACCGACGCGCACGCCGTCTTGGAAGATCCCGCCACCGGACGATTTTTTCGCTTGGGAACGCTCGAGCAATTGTTCTTGCAACAATTGCTCGAGGGTTGCAGCCCGGCGGAGGCCGTTGGGGTGGTGCAGCAGTGCTGTCCGCAGTCGACGTGGAACGAGCAACAGGCGAATGAACTTTGCTGCTGGTTGGTGACCAATGGCCTAACGGATTCGGAGCCCACCGGTTCACCCGCACCACGGACCAAGCCGCCGGTGCTAGCGAACCTCTACTTCTGCCGACTGTCGCTATTCTGTCCTGATCGTTTTCTATCCTGGTGCAACCGTCGTCTGGGTGGCCTGTTCGATTGGCGCATGGCAATTGCCGGCGTCATGCTCTGGTGTGTCGCGTTGGTCTGTATGAGCGGACATTGGGAGGCCGTTGTTGCCAACTACCAGAATCTACTGGCACCGCAGCGTTGGCTTTGGCTGACAGCCGCCTGGTTGGTGCTCAAACTTCTGCACGAACTGGCCCACGGCGTGACTTGTCGTCGATATGGCTGCGAAGTTCGTGATGCGGGAGTGGCGCTGATCTTGATGATCCCCATCGCCTATGTTGACGTTACCACCAGTTGGCGGCTCCCGTCGCGTTGGCAGCGGCTACATATCACGTTGGCCGGCGTAGCATTGGAACTGGCGATAGCAGGCTGTGCGCTGCTGGTGTGGCTGGGCACAGACTCGCTGCAACTACGTCAGATCGCGGCGGATACTGTGTTGTTGGCTGCAGTCAATTCGCTGCTGTTCAATCTGAACCCGCTTATGAAGTTTGATGGCTATTTCGCGCTAGCGGATGCCACCGGTGTCGACAATCT
>JANQOL010000458.1 GCA_028289675.1 Pirellulaceae bacterium | reverse complement strand
ATGCTATTGCTGGCAAATCCCGATTGGATTGACCAAATCGATGTCGGCGTGGAGCAACTCCCTGTGCTGGAAGGAATTGCCAAGGGCATCGACTGGTTTCCCAAATCTCGGCCAACGCGCTCGGTTCAGATCCCGGAGAGCGTTCAAATCGGTGTGGATCCGACCCAGGCTCAAGTCACACCGCAAGGAAACTTGGTAGCTCCGATCAGCCTCATCACTCGATTGGATGCGACTGAAGTTTTACGCACGCTAACGATCGCGCTAGCCCGCCGCTGGCAGTTGCTAGGGCCCTTGGCCAAACATTCGCCGTTGTCCGATCCATTGGTCAAGTTGTTTCGCAATCGTCCGGCTCAACAAGCGGCCTGGGTAAACGCGTCGTGGACGTTGCTTAGTGGCTTGAGCCAACTTTCATCGAAAACACCGGAAGCCGCTCGCGGCATCATCAGCAACAGTATCCTACTAGGCAACCAATTCGATTACTTTTTGTCCGCCCGCGCCCTGCTGACCTTGGCAGAGATGGATGCCCAGCAAGGGAATTTCCAAGCGGCCATTGTCTCGCTGCAAGATGCATCGCTGTTGGCCGCTCAGTATGAACAGCATGACGAACTGTCTGACTCCTTCAGCCGCCTGGCCGCCTATGCGTCCGCTAGCCACCGGATCGAACTGTTGGAACCTCTCCAGCGGGCTACCAACTGGTCCAACAACCGCAGCAGTTTATCTCAACTGGCCGCAACTACAGGCGCCGTTGAGCTGGCGGTCATCGCCACCAATTTTGGACTGGCTGACAAACTCGTACAGCAGAGCAACGTACTGCTACGACCTCGCGAAATGGCGCTGCCCAGATTCCGCGCTCAACTTGCCTATGCCAGTTCCTTGCTGGCCTTTGGCCAAAACAGAAAGAGCCTTGGGCTCAGCAATTTGGAGACCGCGCTAAAATTGATGCACGGTAGCGCACAAACCGGAGCGGTTGCTGAACCCGTGTTTCAAGCGCAAATGACGCTTGATTTGCTAGCCAGCGGAGCTTTGACTCAGGCGGACTGCGAGTCGATTTTGGACGAAGTCTTGGCGGAGCCGGGTGCTGTCCAGTGGCAAACAGCGCCGTTGACGACTTTGGCAACCATCACGACATCCAGCCTGCCGGCATACGAACGTTGGCTGGCCTTTGCGCTACTTCGCCAAGATAGTGAGCAGATTGTCCGCAGAGTGGATCGTTTGCAGCAGCAGGTCTTTTTCGAATCATTGCCTCTAGGCGGGCGACTGTTTAGCTGGAGGCAAGCGGTTGCATCGGCGCCTGAGCAGTTGCCGCCCGCCGTGCGTGAGATCGTCACAGCCACCTTGCAACGCTATCCCGCGTTGCAAAACTCGGGGGCGCGTCTGGAGGCGATTGCTCAAGAATTACGTCAACGGCCGATACCACTGGACGAGCGCACGACTGCTAGTGAAAGCAAAAAACTGTTTGCGGAGCTCAAAACGCTCACCACAGCCCACGAAAACGGCTTGGCCTTCCAAACTCTTGGCCGCAAACCTCTGGATCGATATCTGCCGGCTGACATCGATTCCGAAGCCCTTAAGCAACAGTTGGCCCCACAAGATCTACTACTGGCCATGGTCGTCTCCGGTCCGTCGTTGGTGGGAGTGGCCGCCAGCGATCAAGGTATCGAGATTTGGCAAGTGGATGATTTTGCCACGATCGACAACAAATTGAAGTTGCTCTTGGTCGAATTGGGTTTGGTGCGGCAGCCGGCCGGACAACTGCCTTCCGGTGCATTGTTGGCGGACGCCGCCTGGCGCACGACTGCCGGCCAGATGCTGGACGCACTGTTTCCAGAGAAGATCCAGAAGAAAATCGCCCAGTCCAAGCGAGTCATTCTGGCGCCTTATGGACGTCTGTGGTACATACCGTTTGAATTATTGCCAACTCGCTCTGGAGCTGGAGGCCAGCCTTGGCTAACCGATCGCAGGGTCACCTACGTGCCTACGCTGGGCAGCTACGCGATGGCGTTTGGGAAGCGACCGCAGGTCGAGCGCACCGTGGGTATCATCGGCAGCATGTTCGCCATCGACAGGTCTGAGAACGAAGACCTGGCACAGCAACTGGTCGATCAAATCCCCAATAGCGCGGGAATCAACATCCAGCAAAAGATCACTGTCGCCCCGCCGGTTTGGCTGCGCATGAGTATCGACCGGGTGTGGGTCGGCTCGCGCCTGGAGCCGGCGACACGCCCCGGCAGCAGTCTATGGGACACCGTTTTGTTTCCGCTGGGCAAAGCACGGCAATCTCAGTTGGGCAACTGGTTGCAATCTCCGTTGCGATCTCCCGTGTCCGTCGTGTTGCCCGGCTATCAAACGTCGATGCTTGGCGGCGAACTGGGAAATGGAAATGAGATTTTTCTTCCCGTCTGTGGACTGCTACATAGCGGCACTGAATCCCTGGTGATTTCGCGTTGGCCAGCTGGAGGTCGCAGTTCGTTCGCCGTGCTGGGCCGGTTTCTGAATGAGCAGCGGGATGCCAGCAGTTCAGCCGCTCTACGTCGTTCCATTCTTGCCCTGTGGCCTCAGGATTTCCTGGTCGCCGATGAACCCTCGCTGCTGCCTGCCGGAAAAGAGGCAGAGGCCCTAACCCAGGGAAGCCACCCGCTGCTTTGGGCGGGCTATTTGAGTGCCGGCGATGGGGACGCGGCTCCGTAGCACAACCAGCTCATGCGATGTGCATTGCACCAGCTTACTTGACGGGCCGCCCCGATCCTTCGACCAACAAATGCGTTGCGTCGACCGGCAAGGCATCAAAGTCCTCGACGTCACCGCTGGGCCAAGTCACTTCGATTCCATTAATCTGCGTGTGGTTGGCCAGGCCAAATGTCAACGTGGACTCGCACTGGCTCAAGTAGCTGCGCGCCGAAACGACGACTTGCCGCAAGGTCTGTTCTTGAACGCTCACCCGGACCTGCGCTCCAATCGCATCTCGATTGGATTTGGTGCCTTGTAGAGTCAAACGCAGCCAGTGGTTACCCAATTCTTGATCGTTTCTCAAAACCCGCGGGTGTCCTCCGTTCGCTACCAACACGATGTCTAAATCTCCATCGCCATCGAGATCACCGTGCGCGACACCACGGCCAACAAGTCGCTGCAGCGCCGCCTCCCCAACTTGCTCAGCCGACAGTGCAACAAACTCGCTCGAACCGCGTTGCCCTGCGTTCCAAAAGAACTGGGGTGGCTGAGCATATTGCTGAGTCGACTGAACTTTTGCGATCTCCTCTTCCAAGTGACCATTGGCGCACACCAAGTCCATCCGCGAGTCCAGATCCAAATCGCCAAACACCACGCCAAAGGTCAAATTCAATCGACTCATCGGCCCCAATCCAGTCGTCATGGCGCGATCGGTAAAGGCGGTCATGGGCCCTCGCGAAATGAACAGGGAAGTGGGCTCATTGGCGAAGTTTCCAATGGCGACGGCCAGATCATCATTGTTTCTCAGGTAACAGCAATCCAACCCCATGGCTCCAGTGGCATTGCCGCTGCGGTCCAAAGCAACGCCCATGGCCACACCCATCTCGGAAAACTGCTGCCCCTGGGCATTGAGAAACAGAAAATTGCGAACCGTATCATTGGCAACAATCAAGTCTTGCCAGCCATCCTGATCGATGTCCATGGCAGCCACAGCCAACCCCTTGCCCACCGGCACGCCGGTATTCGGATTCTGGACATGAATGCCCATGGCCTCCGACACATCTTCAAATCGCCCGCCTCCAAGGTTGCGATATAGCTGGGATTGAGTGCCGGTAAACGAAGTCGGTTGACCGTACGCGCGGCCAATGCCCGTCAGCGATGACCCGAGCGTGATGTCCAGCTCCCGCGTCCAGACCACGTAGCGGCAAACAAATAGATCCAGCAACCCGTCGCGGTCGTAATCGAACCAAACTCCACCGGTGCTCCAATCGTAGGCTGCGATGGAGTTCGGATCGGGGTCCTGATCTGGCACCAAGCCCGCCTGTTGGCTGACTTCAGAGAACTGTCCTTGGTCATTGTGAAAGAGTCGATCCTGGCCTACGGCGGTCACATAAATGTCTGGCCAGCCGTCGTTGTCGTAGTCACCGATGACGGGCCCCATGGCGTACAGCGGAATATCGAGGCCAGCCTGCTTGGTAACGTCAATAAACCGTCCGGTTCCGTCGTTCTCATAGAGACACAGCGAGCGTGGATCAGGATTCGGTTGCTTGGCCCAGCTCCATGATTTGCCGCCGACCAACAACAAGTCCTGGTCACCGTCGCAATCGTAGTCCAGCACTGCCACACCACCGCCCATAGTCTCTGGCAGCAGCTTTTCTCCCTCACGGCCACTCTCATGCTTCCAGTCAATGCCGATTTCGCTGGTCACATCCACCAATGGCAATCGAGGAACCTGCGCCTCCGCAACCTCCCGTACTTTTGGCAGCGTCAGCTCTGTTTCCACGTTCTGCTCTTCGTCAGGGCCGGCTAGCCACCGGACTGCGAAGAAGCAAGCAATACTGACGACAGCAAACAGGATCACGATGAAGGAGATCTTGAGTGCTCGACCGATGACTTCATCGTTCTGTACGTCATCGGGCTGAGAAGAACTGTCACTCATGGTGGTAAGAACCGTTATTGGAGTTCAACAGACTATCTAATTAGCGGATGGATCTGGCTGGGCGGAATCATTTGGCAATCCCGGCGCGCCTTGACGGTGCAACCAATAGATCACCAGTGGTTCCGCCGCATGATTGGCAGCCGGATAGCGGCGACGCGCTGCCGGCCGAGCCACATCTGCCGCGTTATCATCAGGCTTGTACCGCAGCTGGAGCTCGGAATGTAATTGAGATTTTTCTGTGTCACCGGCACGTTGGTACAAACCAGCCAAATTGGCGTGGGCTGTCACGTTCTCCGAGTCAGTCTCCAAGACCCTCAAAAACTCTCGCTCGGCCTCGCTCCTGAGCTGGAGGCTAACGTCCTGCTGCCCACGCGCCTCGGCCACGTCCGCCAAGTCAATCAACGTCAGTCCCAGAGAATTACGGACGCGGAAATCCAAACTGAAGTCGAATTTTCGCTCGCGGCGTTCGGCCGTATCATCTTGCAGAACGCTACGAAAGCTGTTGGCCGCGTCTTCAAAGAAGCCTTGTTGCCGGCTAACCTCTCCGCTCAACCAGGCCAGTGTCCAAGGTGGAGGCGGCGGATCCATCGAAGCCGCCTGATTCAGCGACTGCGTTGCTCCATCCAAATCGCCTTCGGCAAACTGCACTCGCGCCAGATTCAATGGACCGTCATAGCGCTGCAGCGCTGTAACTTGCCGAAACGCGTCCGCAGCCTGTTTCAGTTGAGACTTGCCGGCCAGCAACATACCAATTCCGTAGTCGTTCCAACGCTGCCACAATTCAGGCACTTCGCGCGGCGGACGCTGCGCAGAAATCACCTCTCCCTCGGTGGTGCGCACCGCGAAGACAACGCGATCT
>JANQOL010000374.1 GCA_028289675.1 Pirellulaceae bacterium | reverse complement strand
GGATTGAAGCAAAACCGTGCCGATATCAAACGCTCCGTTCCCCAGCCACACAACTAACTCAACCGCCACTCAATCAGCTTAGGCACTGTTCTCGTCCATGGTGACTTCGACGATTGAGCGTCCACACTTGTGAGCCGCAAGCGTTAGTTGTGCCTATCGTCGCTGCACTGACGGCTGGCGCCTGCCGCTAACCATTTACGGAACAGCACCTAGCGCGAACATCGAGAACGGTGGATCGCTTGCGGTTGTGACCAACGTTTGAAAGTGCCGACGCATCTGGCACAAAGGCGAGTTGTTGACTTGTTTCACAGGAGCTTTTGCATGGGAAGCATGATCCGAGCGTTGCGCTGGGCCAGCTCGATTTGGATATTGCTTGCCACTTGTCTCTTGGGTCAATCCGCCGATGACACCAATCGGCAAACTGCGGCAGCATCGATGGTCGACACGCGCAACTGGGCTCAGTGGCGTGGCCCATTGGGAACCGGCGCGGCAGTCGATGCGAAACCGCCATTGCACTGGTCCGCCGACGAAAATGTGGCGTGGAAGACGACCATACCGGGTCGCGGACATGGCTCCCCAGTCGTTTGGTCGGACCGGGTTTTCGTGTTGACGGCCAAACCGGTGGGAAAGGAACTGCCAGCACGCATGAGTGGTCGTCCCGGGGCGCATGACAATTTGCCCGTCGATCACGAGCACGAGTTCATCGTGCTAGCACTCGATCGTCAAACGGGCGAAATCGTCTGGCAAACGTCCGTTCACCGCGGACTGCCGGTCGAAGGAGGCCATCGATCGGCGAGCCTAGCGTCCGCTTCGCCGGTAACTGACGGGCGGCACATTTATGCTCACTTTGGATCGCACGGACTTTATTGTCTCGACTGGCACGGGCATGTCATTTGGCAAGAGTCCCTGGGACAGATGCACTCCAAGCATGGCCACGGCGAGGGCTCATCACCAGCGCTGTGGGGCAACCATTTGATCGTGAATTGGGACCATGAAGAGCAGTCGTTCTTGATCGCGTTGGACAAACGGGACGGAACAACACTGTGGCGACGCCCTCGGCAGGAAGTGACTTCATGGAGCACGCCCATCGTGATCGAAACCGACGATGGACCACAAGTCATCGTCTGCGGCACGGACCGCGTGCGCGGCTATGACTTGAAGACCGGAGAGACGATTTGGGAATGCGGCGGGATGTCGGCCAACATTGTGGCCACGCCCGTTTTTGGGGATGAGATGTTGTTCGTCGGCAGTAGCTATGAGAAACGAGCGTTGCTGGCGATTCGCATACCAGGAGCCTCTGGCGATATCACCGACTCGGACCACGTTGTCTGGCGACGCACTCGTGGCACTCCCTATGTGCCCTCCATGCTTTTGCACGACGGAGGACTCTATTTCTTGGCGCACTATCAGAACATATTGACGCGAGTGAATGCGGCCACGGGGCTCGAAAGCCCTGGACCGTTGCGTTTGGGTGCCTTGACCAACATTTACGCATCGCCGGTGGCGGCTGGGGACTACGTGTACGTCACGGACTTGGAAGGCACAACGATGGTGATCCAATCGGGCGAGGTTCCTCGGGCGCTGGCCGTCAACCAACTGGATGAACCCGTAAGTGCTTCCGTGGCCATCGCGGGCAACCAGCTCTTCATCCGCGGCGAAGAGCACTTGTACTGTATCGGAGAAACGCCATGAGTCAGCCGGCTGTTGACCTCAGCCAGTCGCCTGTTCGTCCAGCTGCGTCTCAAGCCGTTCAATTTCCTCTTGCAATTCTTCCAGCTCCCTCTGTTTGTCGGCAGCCAGCAACTGCAATTTCTTGATGCGCTTCTCCGGCTTGGTGCGAAACAGCCGATGAATGACTTCCAACAGCAGCAGGGCACGCAATCCCCGCATGGCCACGCCGCGCAAACGATAGATGCGTACCACTCGAGACAGCTGCTGCAGTTTGCCGACCTTCAACAGCTTGGTCGTTCTCAACAAGCGTAGCGTGCGCAAAAACGAAACCAGCGGCAGGATGATGATGACCAAATCCAACCAATGTTGTTTGCAGTACGTGAGCTTTCGTTCCGCCACGGAGACCATCACGATGAACTCGACCGCAAAGGCGAACCAAATCAGGCCAGTGCCGAAATGGAGCAGCAATCTCAGCTGGGGATAATCTTGGATGCGCTCTCCAAAGTAATGCTGCAATCCCAGCACGGGCAAAATCAACAGGGCAATGCCGATCATGGGAAAACTGAACAGGCGTTCTAACCGTCGCCGCAACGGTCGATCGACGGTTCTCCAGCCTAAGTGAGGCAACCACACACTTTCCTTTTCTTCCCGGCGATGAGCGCATAAGCGCAGCGGCGGTACGATACAAAACAGCCAGCCTAAGGGATGCCGCCGCCAGTAGGCTGATGTGGACGGACACTGCCACCACAAAAAGAGCTGTTCAGCCCAGAAGATGGGCCACAAAAAGAGGATTCCCCAACCACAGAGCTCACCCCATTTGAATGCAGAACGCTCAAAGGCGATCTCCGCTTCCGACAGTTGGACCACCGGTTCGAATGGATCACCAAACTCTTGTTCGCCAGCGCCATGGGAGCCGCTTACCTCGACAACGCGCGGCACATCGATCCACAGCACCATGATCGACGCCAGCAGGGCCAAGAACAACAGTGACAAGTAGAACATGGCAGGTCCCCACCAGACCGACCACGGATGTTCCTCAATCGATGGCTCGGACAAAGCTGTCACTGGTCGACGCGGCCGAAAAGGGAATCAGGAATGGGACAAAACCTTCTGTGAACGGTATTCACGACTACCGCGTCTCAGAACCCAGCTCGTACTCTTGGGCGGACATCCAGCTTAGATCCGACCAGTACTCCGTGTCATTGGCTTGTGGCTGTCCGGCCGTGGTTCGGCCCCGGACGACGATTTCGGTCAACTGCCGCAACAACTGCTGGGCCTGTTGCGGATGCTGATCAATCACATTGTGCTGTTCACGTGGATCGTTGACCAGATCGTACAACTCTCGCTGACTCCGCTTGTGTTCAAGCACCAACTTCCATCGCTGACTGCGGACGGCAAAACGGCCGTTGGCAGCATGATTGACGATTGGTCTGCGTTGCAACTGTGCCTCGGGATCCAACAAGACCGGCAGAAAACTTTGGCTATCTTCCGCTGCGTTGTCCGGCAGTTCGATCCCCAACAACTCGGCCAAAGTCGCCAGAACATCCGCCTGGCACACGAGTGTGTCGCAAACTCGACCGGGTTGATCAATCCCAGCTGGCCAGCGGACGAAGAAGGGTACGCGATGGCCGCCTTCGTAGATAGAGCGTTTGCCTTCGCGATAGATGTAGTTGCTGTGGTGTCCGGTTTGCTCGCTACGCTGTCGCCACGAATTCTCAGGACCATTGTCGCTGGTGAAAATGACAAGTGTGTTCTCTTCCAATCCAGACTGTTCCAGGAAATCCAGGATACGCCCAACGTGGAAATCCGTCTCGATGACGAACTCGCCGTAAGCTCCGGCCTGACCTTGGCCGTGAAAACGGGGCAAGGGACAGACCGGGTAGTGCGGTGACGTGAGCGGCAAGTACAAAAAGAACGGTTCGGTTTGTCCCCGCATCCATTCGATGGCCTGGTCGGTGAAGCGCGTTAAACACTGCTCATCGATGAAGTCTTCGGCGACTTCCATTCCAGCTTTGCCGAGCTCCCGTCGCGTCGCCTGTGGACTGTCCTGGTAAGGAGGCATGATGCGATAGTCAGAGTGCCTGAGGTTAGGTTTCTTGGCGGTAAACTTTGTCGGTGGCACATCCGCAAAACGGCCATCGAACCAGGCCAGTACGCCGTAGTTGAGCGATGCCGGAATGCCGTAGAAGTGGTCAAAGCCTTTGTCTAGCGGCATATCTCGAACCGGCTGGCTCCAATCTCGATCACCAGCATCCTGACCGGGAAAATCCATGCCCAAATGCCACTTGCCGACCATCGCCGTCGGATACCCTTGCTCCCGCAGCAAGCTGGCCAGAGTCATGCGACCGTCCGTGATTAAGCAGGCAG
>JANQOL010000454.1 GCA_028289675.1 Pirellulaceae bacterium | reverse complement strand
GCTTGACAATCTTGCCTTCGACGGGGCTGGGCACCGTCACGGTCGCCTTGTCCGTTTCCAGCTCGAGCAACCCCTGCTCCACAGAGACCGTTTCGCCCTCGGCTACCAGAATTTCCAAGACGTCGCCGGAATCAATTCCATCACCCAAGTCGGGAAGTGTTACATCAACTGCCATCGTTAGTTCTCAATCAAATGCGTCGGTGATTCAGTTCGATGATGCGCTCGACCGTGTTAACCTCTTCATTGACCAACCGGTCGGCTATCTGTGGTTGCTCTGCTCAATCCGAGTGCCGCGGCGGCACGTCTTCTCGATGCGGCTAGGCGTACAACGGGTTGATTTTCTCCGCGTCGTAATCCAATTCCTTGATGGCCTTGGCGACGTCGGCGGGCTTCAACACACCCAGCTTCGACAAGCGATACAGGGCCGCGATGGTTACCGATTCGGCATCGACTTCGAAATGCCGCCGGAGCGTTTCCCGCATCTCGCTGCGTCCCATGCCGTCGGTACCCAGCACAAAATAGTCACCCGGGATGTACCGACTGAGCTGCTCAGGCAGCGCTCGCACATGATCACTGGCTGCCACAAAGGGACCTTCAACGCCGTCCAGGAGCTCCTCAACATAGCTCCGCTTGGGCTTCTCGGACGGATGCAGCATGTTCCAGCGTTCGCAGGACTGTGCGTCACGGCGCAACTGGGTGTAACTGGTGACACTCCACACGTCGCTGGAGATCTTGTACTTGTCTGCCAGCAATTCTTGGGCAGCCAAAACGCTGCGTAGAATCGGTCCGGTACCAAACAGCTGCACGCGTGCTTTTTCGTTCTTCACGTCGCGGCTGGACAGCTTGTACATGCCTCGAATAATGCCCTCTTCGGCACCTTCGGGCATGCTCAGCATGGGATAACTCTCGTTTTCCACCGAGATGTAATAGATGGCTGTTTCGCCTTCCTGGTACAGCTTCTTCAAGCCGTCCATGACGATTACTGTGGTCTCGTAAGCGTAGGCCGGATCGTACGCCCGCACGGTCGGAAAGGCGATGGCGTTCAGGTGGCTGTGGCCATCCTGGTGTTGCAGCCCTTCACCATTCAGCGTCGTCCGGCCGGATGTTCCGCCCAGCAAGAAGCCCTTGGCCCGCATATCGGAGGCGGCCCAAATCAGGTCTCCGACGCGCTGGAATCCGAACATCGAGTAGTAGATGTAGAACGGAATCATATTAACGCCGTGAGAGGCATAGGCGGTGCCCGCCGCGTTGAAGCTGGCCATCGATCCGGCTTCGGTAATGCCCTCCTCCAAAATCTGGCCGTCGGTGGCTTCCTTGTAATACTGCAGCGAACCGGCATCTACCGGTTCATACAGTTGTCCGCCGTGCGCGTAGATGCCGACTTCGCGGAACATACCTTCCATGCCGAATGTTCGTGATTCGTCCGGCACAATCGGTACCACATGCTTGCCGATGCGTTTGTCCTTGCACAGCTTGGACAGCAGCCGCACAAAGCCCATGGTGGTGCTGATTTCCTTGCCTTTGAAGTCTCCCAGAAAGGTGCTGTAGTCGTCCAAGCCGGGTACTTCCATCGTTGGCACGGCCGTTGGTCGGCTGGGTGTAGGACCGCCCAATTCCTCACGCCGCTGGCGAAGATATTTCATCTCCATGCTCGACTCGGGCGGCTTGTAGAACGGAGCACTGGCCACTTCTTCGTCGCTGATGGGAATTCCAAAACGACTGCGGAACTCCAACAACTCGGCCTCGTTCAGTTTCTTCTGATTGTGAGCCACGTTGCGACCCTCGCCCGCCTCACCCAGCCCATAACCTTTGATGGTCTTGGCCAAGATGACGGTCGGCTGTCCTTTGTGCTCAACGGCCGCGTTGTAGGCGGCGTAGACCTTCTCCGGGTCGTGCCCACCGCGTCTCAGGCGTTCCAATTTGTCGTCCGAGAAATTGGCAACCAGTTCCGCCACTTCGGGATACTTGCCGAAGAAGTGCTCGCGGATGTAGCTGCCGGGCATGCCGGTGTACTTTTGATACTGGCCGTCAACGACTTCGTTCATTCGTTTGACTAGGTTACCGGAGTTATCTTTCTCCAGGAGCGGATCGTAGTCACTCCCCCACACGACTTTGATCACGTTCCAGCCTGAGCCGCGGAAGACGGCTTCCAACTCCTGGATGATCTTGCTGTTGCCCCGCACGGGACCGTCCAGACGCTGCAAGTTGCAATTGACGACGAAGGTCAGATTGTCCAACCGCTCCCGGGCGGCCAGGTGCAAGGCTCCCAGCGTCTCCGGTTCATCGCATTCACCATCCCCTAAAAACGCCCACACGCGTTGGTTGGCCGTGTCTTTGTTGCCGCGATCTCGCAGGTACTCGTTAATCCGAGCTTGGTAGATGGCCATAATGGGCCCCAGGCCCATCGACACGGTGGGAAACTCCCAAAAATCCGGCATCAGCCAGGGATGCGGGTAGCTGGACAATCCCGGATCGGGCTGCAGTTCCCGGCGGAAGTTTTCCAGGTTTTCGACTTCCAGGCGCCCTTCCATAAAGGCACGCGAGTACATGCCGGGCGAGGCGTGCCCTTGGTAGTAGATCATGTCTCCTTCGTATCCCGATTCGCCGCGGCCACGAAAGAAATGATGGAAGCCGACCTCATACAACGTGGCACTGGAAGCAAACGTGCTAATGTGTCCGCCCAACGTACTGTTGGACTTCTGGTTGGCCCGCTGCACCATGGCCATCGCATTCCAGCGAATGATGCTCTTGATGCGCCGCTCCAGCTCGCGGTTGCCGGGGTACGCGGGCTGCTTATGGACGGGAATGGTATTGATATAAGGTGTGTTGACTTCCAGCGGCACATCCACACCTTCGCGCCGCGCCTGGGTGTCCAGGGCCTTGAGCAAATACTTGACCCGTTCCGGACCCTTGCTTTTGAGAACGTACTCTAGCGAGCTAAGCCATTCGGCTGTTTCGGACGGATCGCTGTCTACCGGACTGGGAATCTCGCCCGCTGCCATCACTTTTTTCTCCTCGGCGCTCAACACTTTTCCGTCTGCCATAACATCTCTCTATTCAAACAGTGAACTCCGCCGCGCGGCGGCAGATCTTCGACACGGTGCGCACGGTCAGCGACCCGTGAGTTGCAGCCTGGCAAGTTGCAACACTGGGTTGAACCAGTGAGTGGCAACTGTCCGAGCCGACACGAGGCGCCGCGCTGCAGTATGGTGCACCACCGGAGTAGTATGGTAGCGCTGACCAGTACGCTGACAGGCAAATGAGCTACGGATCCCCAAGGTAGAAGTAGCAACGAGATTCTGAACTATTGCCGCTTCCGATCCAAGTCTTGTTTGGTTCCCAGCCCAGCTGACCACCGAAAAACGATCCGCCATTCTGCGCAAATCGCCTATTTTACTGAACAAACACTCAGTGCCGCCCACTCAACAAGACCGGGCCTGGATAGCTCTCCGGGGCTACAGAAAGGCCTGGCGTGAAATGGGCTCGGCGCCAAGTCAACGCCCCGCCCGCTCAGGGTTGCAGCAAGACCTTCATGGCACCGGCTTCACCATCGTACAACCGGCTGAACCAACCGGGGCCCTCGTCTAAGTTCGCCGTGGCAGTAATCAAGGGCTCGACTCGCATGTCCCCGCGACTGAGATAGTCAATGCACTGAGGGTATTCGCCGTTCGACGCGCAACTGCCTTGGAGCCGAATCTCGCGCGTGACCACCGACTGGAGGGGCAGATCAATCGAGGGTGCGAGGTTGCCAACCAGAGTCACTGCTCCGCCGCGCCGGGTGCATTCAATTGCGGATGCGATCGTTGGCGTGGCTCCAACGACTTCGAAGGCCACATCGGCCCCGCCGCCGGCCGTATGCTCGTTCACGGTCGCCACTACATCTTCCTGCCCCGCATTGATCGCGACATCCGCTCCCAGCGAGCGAGCGATTTCCAATTTGCCATCGTCCAGGTCGACGGCAATCACCTTGGAACAGCCGGCCAGCCGTGCCGCTTGGACGACCAACAGTCCGATCATCCCGCTACCAACAACGACCGCGGTATCCCCCAAGCGAATTGGGGTAATATTAGCCGCATGAATGGCCACCGAGACCGGCTCCACCATGGCCGCGTGTTCGAAAGGTAGTTCCTTAGGCAGCGCAAACGCAATGTGTTCGGGAACCACTACGTATTCGGCAAACGCTCCATGGCGCCGGAACTCGTCGCAGGCCACTCCCATGACTTGCCGATTCTCACACAGATTGATGGATCCTGAATGGCAAGCAGGGCAGCGTCCGCAGGAGATCATCGAGTCGAATGTCACTCGATCACCCGCCTGAAAGCGTTCGACTCGGGATCCAACTTCCGAAACGATGCCAGCCGCTTCGTGCCCCATCACCAACGGTGGCTGCCGTCTGCCCGAGGATCCATCCCAGCCATGGATGTCGCTACCACAGATCCCACAAGCTTTGACTTGAATCAGCAATTCGTTGTCGGCAAATTCTGGCTTGGGCATGTCGACCAAGTCCAGTTTCTTGTACTCGCTTAACAACATGGCTTTCATGGTGAACTCGCTGACGGGTTGCCACGACCGCGGCCGTGGACAGGATCAAATGAGCTGTTTCGGTTTGGGCGGGTTGACTGCCGCGAATGCGGCACGGATCCGATCACGGCGAAAAAGATCAAAGGGTCACAGCCG